>JAGOVF010000015.1 GCA_018060885.1 Oligoflexales bacterium
TTGGGAGGCTTGCATAGAGCACCAAAACACTGCGCTGCCACGTTGCGAATTCTATAATGTTTTATTTGAATTCGGTGAAGTCAAAGCGGCTGAGTTCTAAGGTAGCAGAGTATAAAATAGGTTATTTAAGCTAAATAAATTTCCCGGCCATTTGTTTTATATACTTGACGACGCGACCTAGAAACGGAATTTGCTCATATAACATCGCTCCGGCATCAAAATAATCGCGTTGGTAGACGACTTTGCCCTCTGGATTGAATTTAAAATACGACGAACCATTAACCGTAATGCTTTCACCGCCGTTTAGTTTTTTGTGCCGCACTGTCATAATCCAGATTGCTGACGCAGCGTTTTCGCCAATAAGCTCATCTTGAAATTCGAAGTTTATACCAATTACGTTTTCGTATAAGTGCTCGTAATAAGATACTAAAGCTTCTATGCCGACAATTCTGACGAGAGGGTCTTCAAAAACCGCATCTTCTGCATAAAAGATGCGGCTATTGCTTCCAATATTTTCGCGCGTACTATTTTGAAAAAAGTCTTTTATCGCCCTAGTAGAATTTTCACCCATGGCGATACTCGATAAACCAAATAATAGTAGAATAAATAAGATGCGAACATTATTTAGCAAAAGCTACGTTCTCTCCCATAAGTTCCAAGCGGCATTGTTAAATATTTCTGCACATCCCCCCTAACACCTTTAGACTTTTTTTTCTAGAAATAATATTTTCTCCCACACAAGAATTAGGGAATTTAACTTACTGAACTCTTTAAAACTGCAGACCAGCCGGCACTGCTAAACGATCATAATCTTGATCGCCCCAACACGTAACGCCATATTGGTCGCGGGCACAGCTATGATAGCTTGATGCAGATATTGAAACAGCTTGGTTCAATACAGGCACATCTAATTGCAAAGCATAGTTATCACCCCAGCACTTTACTTCGCCATTATTATGAATTGCGCAGGTATGCATCAAACCAGCAGCGACCTTGGTCGGATTTGTTAGGCTTGGCACTTTTGATTGGCCAGAATAATTATCTCCCCAACACACGACTTTGTTATCCGCTACCGCACAGGAATGATCTCCACCAGCGCTCAAGTGTGTGACGTTCTTTAAGGCGGGAGCCTTTGATTCGCCGTGTCCATTACCACCCCAGCATTTTACAGCTTCATCATCGAGTGCGCAGGTGTGGTAATAACCTGCAGTCATAAGACGCGGATTGATCAACTTAGGAACTTTTAATTGATTGTCCACATCATCGCCCCAGCACTTAACACCTTCATCATCTAAAGCACAGCTATGATGATAGCCCGCCACAACTGCACGCGGATTTTTTAAATCCGGCACAGAAGTCTCGCCGTATTCGTTATCACCCCAACACTGCAAACCTTTTGCATCAATTGCACAGACATGATTGGCTCCGACTGCAACATCTAGCAGCGGCATTGTAAACGATGGAAAATTAAACTCTCCCCAAGACCCAGAGCCCCAGCAATGCAGGTTGTTTTTATCGATCACGCAGGTCTCCATACCCTTCCCTGCGGAAAGCGGATAGGAGTTTGCCACGACTACGGGAGTTTGCATCAATTGATTTGGATAGCCGTTATAATTTTGACTAAAGCTATCTTGGGCTGAAACTATAGAAGTTGAATTCAAATTAACGATTATCAAAAACCCGCATAGCCTATTTAAGCGCATAAATCACTCCCTGTGTTGTTGCAAAAAATAAAAATTTATCTGAAATTTATTATGCGATTTAGGCAGAAGTTTTAAATTTAAACAAGTGGAAAATCATTTTCTAATCGTTTAGGTCGGCCAGAGCTGTCAATGCATACAATTTCAACCTCAGCTTGGCATACCAACTCACCACTCCAAGAACTTAGCGCTCTTTGTTGAAATTTTATGCGCGGGGAATTTGTCAGAAGCGCCTCACTGTCGATGAGTAAGGATTCGGCGAATTTAACCGGTTTGAGATAGTCAATTTTTAGGCTCTTAACAACAAACTGAAGATTTTTTTTTCCAAAAAAATCCAATAAATTTTTTTGACCAAAGGCGTGTTCTCTGCCTCGTTCAAAGAACTTTAGATAATTGGCGTGGTACACAAAACCGCTAAAATCTGTGTCTTCATAATAGATGTTGACGTTTATTTGGCTGTGTATTTTTTTCATATAAAATTTGCAAATATGAAGGATTAGCTATTGAAATATTGACCGTAGAGCAATTCTAGTCGCTTTTTTGTTTCAGAAGGGATCATACTTCGATCCGTCATAATGGCAAATCGTGCTGCGAACAGCTCTTTACAAGAAGATGTCTCGGGCAGAATTTTTGCCAACTCCAAGACTATTTGATTTGCACATTGAGTATTGTCTTTTAAAACTTTTAAAACTGCCTCTACTGAAACATCACCCTCATGGGCATTCCAACAGTCATAGTCCGTCGCTAGAGCCAGCATGGCATAACAGAGCTCGGCTTCTCGCGCGAGCTTTGCTTCTGGTAAGGACGTCATGCCTATTACTGAAGGCTGCAAAGTGGCACGATATTGATGCGATTCGGCACGGGTCGAAAATGCTGGACCTTCCATACAAACCGCTGTGCCACCAACATAGACGCGCTGTGTCACTTTTTTTGCGGCTTGGATCAAGAGCTGCCGCAACTCTGCTCCAAAAGGATCGGCGAATTCAATATGCCCAACCACACCGTCGCCAAAAAAAGTCGACGCGCGAATGCCTTTTGTCCGGTCAAAAATTTGATCCGGAATCACCATATCTCCGGGTCTAATTTCTTCTCGCATGATGCCGACTGCGGAGACTGCAAGGACGTGAGTCACTTGCAAACTTTTGAGGGCGTAAATATTAGCGCGGTAGTTCACTTCCGAGGGCGTAAAGCGGTGACCACGTCCATGCCGAGGCAAAAAATAAACCGAGCGACCAGCAATATCTGCCTCCATAACTAAATCTGAAGGTTTGCCAAATGGAGTATCAATGGCATGCTCTCTTATTATTTTTAAGCCCTGCATGTGATAAAAACCGGAGCCACCAATGACGCCGAATTTTACAGGTTTTGTATTTTGATTGGCTTGCTGCATTTGAACCCTTTTTACTTAGGACTAGCGTGGTGCCTTGCCAAATTTTGCCATTAAATCTTCCATAGAGTAACTTGGTACTGGTTTCTGCACTGATTTTTGTTGTGCAGTATGCTGTGCTTTATGAGCAGAACTATATCTTTCCTGCTCGCCTCTATTTGAATTTTGTAATGGCGTATTTAGATTATTATGTTTGTTTGAAGAATTACCGCCATGGTTATGGTTAGTTTTAGCTTGTGGACTTGTTGAGCTTTGCTGTTGTTGAACTCTTTGAGCTTTGCAGCTCAGGCTAATGCGTTTTTTCTGCAGATCAACATCTAAAACAGTCACATCTAAAACATCGCCAACACCGACAACTTCCGCGGGGTCTTTGATAAATTTATCGGTTAGTTCACTGATGTGAACAAGACCATCTTGATGCACGCCGATATCAACAAAAGCACCGAAGTTTGTCACATTCGTCACCGTGCCTTTTAGCTTCATACCAGGCTTTAGATCACTCATTTCGTTGACATCGTCAGAATAAAACAGTCTCGCACCGTCTTCTCGTGGGTCTCGACCTGGCTTTAGTAATTCGTTTTTGATGTCCATTAAAGTCGGCATCCCCACACTGTCGCTGATATATTTTTCCCAAGCGATCGTGTTGACGTATTCAGATTTTGCCAAAACCTCTTCAACTTTTTTATTTAGGTCTTTTATGATGTTTTCTACTAATAGGTAGCGCTCAGGATGCACCGATGAGTTATCCAAAGGGTGCTCGGCACCAGCCACGCGTAAAAACCCTGCTGCCTGTTCAAATGCTTTTGGACCAAAACCAGCAATCTCTAAAAGCTGTTGCCGTGATTTAAAGGCACCTTTGGCTTCACGCTGCTTCACGATATTCTTTGCTAAAGATGCACCAATACCAGAGACATAGCTTAAAAGCTTAAAGGAAGCCGTGTTGATATTAACCCCAACATTGTTTACGCAGCTCTCGACCACTTCTTTGAGAGATTGAGACAAATGATTCACGTTTACATCATGTTGGTATTGTCCCACGCCGATAGAACGTGGATCGATTTTCACAAGTTCGGCAAGTGGGTCTTGCAAACGCCGTGCTATACTCACCGCACTGCGTATGGTCGGGTCAAGGTCTGGAAATTCTTCTCGCGCAATATCATCGGTGGAATAAACACTCGCTCCGGACTCATTCACCACCGCACGTTTAATATCCTTAATCCCAGCAGCTTCAAGAACTGTGCGAATGAATGTGTCAATTTCTTTGCTGCCAGTTCCATTTCCTATGGCGATGTATTGGACATTATTTTTTCTGACAAGCTCTAATAGTTTTTGGCTTGCCTCGATGTCCTGACCTTTAGCTTGCGTCTGAGCTCGATTATCTGCACTTTTAAATGAAGGGTAAATCGTGGCAAAGCCCAAGAGCTTACCGGTAGACGAAACCGCAGCAAGCTTGCTACCAGTACGTATCCCTGGATCCACGCCTAATACAACCGAATCTGGCAAGGGTGGAAGCATCAGAAGATTCTTTAAATTTTTTGAAAACACCTGGATTGCTTCGGCTTCGCCGCGGCGGCGCAAATCAAGGCGAATTTCTGTCTCAATGGCTGGCGCCAATAAGCGTTTATAAGCATCCAAGCAAACTTCAGCAAAGAAGCTGGAAAACAGAGAATTCGGCCTATATTGTTTTTGTACCCAGGATAAAAACTCTTGGTTAATTTTTTCATTATCAACCAAAACAGAAAGTTTTAACTCACCTTCCGTTTCGCCTCGCCGTACAGCCATAATGCGATGCGCCAGAGCTTGGCCGATGGGTTCGCGGTAATTATAGTAATTCTCATAGTGGTTCGCCCCGCGTTTACCAGCCTTGCTGGCTCCTTCATTGAGCTGCGGTGTCGCAAGCCCCGCAGTGGCTTTGGCGCCTGCGGCTTTAGACGAAGAGGTTTTAGGAGAAGCAGCTTTGATTGTAACTTCAGCTTTTTCTGCTACTAATATGCCACTCGCAAAACTTAGGCTACGAATCAGAGCTCGCAATTCTGCGTCCTCGCTCCAAAGTTCTGCTAAAATGTCAGAAGCTCCATTTTTAGCCTCTTCAAAAGTGGATTTGGATAAAAGCTCCGCTTGGGCGCTGCTACTTTGTAGCTCTTTCCAAAGATCCTCAAGAGTGGCTGTTTTATCCGCACACTTGCTCAATATAAGCTCAGCAAACTCGCCTAAACCTTTTTCTTTTGCAGCCTGAGCACGGGTGCGGCGTTTTGGTTTAAATGGCAAATAGAGGTCTTCTAAAACCTGTTTGCTCTCACAATTCACAAATTTTTGGCTCAGTTCTGGCAGGCGTTTTTGGAGTTCTAAATCCTGCGCAGAGCGATCAATAATGACTTTCCAATATTTGCCCTTTTGCTCTTCTAGCTCGTGGCGGTATTGGTATTTATCGCGAATATCTCGCAAAACAACTTCATCTAACGAGCCGGTCAACTCTTTACGATAACGCGCAACAAAGGGTATGGTGCAGTCTTCGT
The DNA here is from genome assembly GCA_018060885.1 of Oligoflexales bacterium. Taxonomy (GTDB): domain Bacteria; phylum Bdellovibrionota_B; class Oligoflexia; order Oligoflexales; family JAGOVF01; genus JAGOVF01. The sequence continues at coordinate 5,604 of JAGOVF010000015.1, forward strand.
TGAACAGCAAAGTCACAACATTGTGGACTTGTGTTTCTTTGAGCTTAAGTTCCTGTGCGATGTTGCGGCAAATGTCAATTGCACTTAAAGGACGAAGACTTACAGAAATTTCTTTCGTTTGCATATAACCCCAAAATTAAAAAGCAGAGCCCTAAAAAATACCTAATTTTTTATAAAAAAAGAAGTTTTCTTTCAGATTTATTGTTCAAAGTATTTGTAGTTACTTGAGATATATTTTAAAGGCGAGAGCAAAAATTTTCTTTCGTCGGTGTATGTTGAGTAACGAGCACCGACGAAAGTTTTATTTTTTTGAAAACACTAAAATATTGCACTTTGTCTAAAAAAGTAAGCGATTTCGGTATTCGCATTTTCTAGACTATCAGAACCATGTACAGTGTTTTCACCGATACTTTTTGAAAATAATTTTCTTAAAGTTCCAGGTGCTGCTTCTGCAGGATTGGTAGCACCCATAATTTGGCGGTTTTTCGCAACGGCATTTTCGCCTTCTAATACCATCACAACAACTGGCCCAGAGATCATAAATTCCACAAGTTCGCCGAAAAATGGGCGGGCCTTATGCACGGCATAAAAACCTTCTGCTTCTTGTTTTGACAGCCACTTCATTTCCATTGCCGCAATTTTAAGGCCTTCTTCTTCAAAACGTCCAACAATTTTTCCTATAACCTGAGCTTTCACGCCGTCTGGTTTTATGATCGATAAAGTGCGTTCTTTTTTCATGTTTTCTACTCCAGTCTTAGTCCCGAGTGGGATTAGTATTATTGTAAAGCCCTATGGTTCTGCCTCATGCTTGAGCTTCGGTCAACTTAAAAGTCAGACTATATTTAACAATAATTACAACAACAAAAAACCTTAACCCATTTTTTTCTTCAGTTTATGCCTCCCTACACCGAAGCCTCGAACAATTAAAAGGAGGTTATTTATGAAAGTTTCTCGTAGTTGCACCGGAGCAGCAATGCCCATTCTAGTCAGTTTGCTTTCGGTTTTGATAATCAGTTCTGGATGCAAAAAAAAATCAAGCGACCCGGCAGTTACCCCAACTGATGACCCGTCAGAAGAAACAGGGTCGCTAAAGTTATCATCAGTCGCACCTTATATTTCAATTGTATCGCCAATCAGTGGCGAAAGTGAAAGCGCCAGCTTGACCGAAGACGAAGCAGCTAAGCTGGATGAAACCGACCCTCAGACCCTTAAAGAAAATCTTCAAACGCTTTTTGGCGCCGCTGAAACTGTAGAGGACTGTCTTGTTGGAGTTGATCGCACGCAAGCCGCAAACAATGGCCCAAGTTGCTATGGCCCATCTCTCTATATTTCAGAGCACCACCCTGATGGAACTTGGTCAGGTGCGGAAGCAAACTCTTGGTTCTTACCAAGCGGAGATCTTGGAATCTGGTCAGCAGAACATGAAGGCGAAGCTTGCACAGCAGCCAAAATGAATTCTTTGATCGAAACACTCCGTCAACAAGCCCAAAGTGGGATTGAAGCCGCATTAAGAGCCGGCTGTATAGCTCGTGTACTTGAAAAAACGTTACCAACGACTGTAGATGAAGAATTAGATCTACTTGAAGATGTGAATACAGCGATAACAGAGGCAGAAATCGATAATTTTACCTTTTCGACATTGACGATCACCTTAGATTCAAGCGATGCAACAGCTGGAAATGTATACACGACCGTCCTTGCGGCAGAGACTCCAAATGCTGACGTCTGGACTCGCGTAACTCAACGTCGCGAAAGTGACACAAAAACCAGTGGGTATATTTGGACAACCATAAAAGCAAAAAACAACACTCCTGCGCTAAATGGCCCACCTCCTGCTGCTGAACAATCTTACGTAACTTCAGTCTTTTTTAATGAAGATGGCGATAACCTCAGCTATGAAGCAACCCGTAGCCGCACTGTTGATGCAACAGAAGAGCAAGCGATGGAAGCCGATCCAACGGTTATGTTCGACACCGACAAAAGAGTGCGCATGGCGGATAGCAGCAATCCTGGTTACGACCACATCATTACCGAAATGAATACTGCGACAGGCGCTGGCGAGACAGTTTATCTTTGGACTGCAGGCGGCAAAGATGAAGAGCAACGCGTTATGCACGCCATCGTGGAAGTTGAAGGAGAAACTAAAACAGCTACTGGTTACTTTGGTTTTGGTAAAAAACTCAAAGATATGAGAGATCTTGTAAAGGAAGGAACAATCACTGCAACAACACCGAGTATCGAAGGGATGATTTGCAACTGGGCAGGTCCGGGCCATAGTCATGAAACAGTCGCATATGCGCAAAAACAAGTCATGGAATTTGATGCCGAGACAGGCCTTTTCGCTGCAAGTACTAATAAAATTAGCTACCAACCTAGTAAACTATGCGGTGAAGGTGCAGACAAGGATACCGACTTTAAATTTGCTTTACCCGATAACAACACTCGCCCTGCGGATGGTGAGTTTGCAGCATTTGCTGATTTCGATCTGCAAGATATTTCTAGTGGCGAAGATAAAGACGCTTTGGTGATGCCGGAATTGATAAGTATAGATTTTTAGTTTTGAATTAAATTAAATTAAATTAACAAATCGGATTGGACTCAGGTTCAATCCGATTTTTTTTAGAAAACATTAAAAACAGCGCAAACGACCTTCAATCTTAACAATACGAGACCCACCCGTTTTATAGCAGCGGTTGATTGCTTTTTGATAATTGACAGCTTCGTCTTGGTTGATAGGCTCAGAACCACCTTGGTTTCCTATCACACTTCCCCCACCACCTCCTGCGCAGGAGACTGCAAATGGAAATAATAGACCTAATATCAAAACACCACTTTTTAAATTATTTTGCATAGTTTTACCTGTCTGTTTTACTTTTAACTTTTGATAAATTTTCCAGAACCTAATTAATATTTTATCTGATGCGCGGCGTAAGCCAAAATTACTGAAATAGCTTGGTTTTTATTTTTTTAAATTTATCGTATATTAGAATTTACTTTCTGCTCGTTAACTACTGCAAAAGATCTTAATTCTTGTCTAAAAGATGCCAATCTTTTAGACAGCCCTTAAATAAATCGTCGATTTTATTTTGATTAAATTTGTTTTATAAATTATTTTTCTTAGACAAATTCGCAGCATATGAATTATGAATTTATTATCAAATCTTGTCTTTTTATTGGCATCGTTTTTGCTCATTGTCCTCTGTGTTGTGCCTAATATGAAATTTTGGCATTTTATTTTAATTGTTTAGAAGGAGTTAAATTATGAGTCGAAAGTTGTTAGCAGTTTTATTTTTAAGTATCGGTCTGTCGGCCTTTTCTTGCGGCGATGACAAAAAGACTTCTCGCACAGAAGATGCAGGCTTTCTGTTAAGTGCAGACGAGCGAACAAAAATCTATGACACTTGCCTCAGCAAAGTGGAAAGTAATTCGCTACTCAATAAAAGCTATTGCTCTTGTAAAGCAAACTCTCTGGCCAAAAAATACACCGACACAGCTTTTTTGAGCCTCGTAAAAGATGACTCAGCATATAAAAAAGAACTGACAGACGTTAGTGCTACTTGCCGTAATGAGGCAAAGTCGAAAGGAGTAGGCCGTAGAGTATAAGCCAAATACTAGAATTGTGACGAAGGCTCTGACAATATTCAGAGCCTTTTTTAATTACATTTAAAATGGACAGTCGGCAATTAAGCCAGCAAAGCCAGTTGAAATGAATACCCCAAACAACCAGCTATAATCCCCGCAAAAATATCATCGAGCAAAGTACCTAAAGGCGATTCTAATTTACTATCAGCCCAGGCTATAGGCCCCATTTTATAGATATCAAAGAAACGAAAAAGCAAAAATCCTACAATAAAAAACTCCCATTGCAATAAAGCAAGAGTGAGACTTATTCCGACAATCTCATCAATAACGATGCGTTGGTCATCGTGCAGTAACAGGTTTTTAGATTCGCTATACGCAATGCATAGATATGCAAAAAGTATCAGCAAACCGAGCAGTAAAATGACCGCGATTTGATTTTTCTCGCTGCTAAGACCTATAGGCCAAAACCACTTTGCAAGCGCAACTAAAATCAGTCCCACTATCGAGCCAAAGGTTCCTGGGGTTTTGGGTAGAAAACCGACATAAAATCCTGTTGCGAAAAATACTGCCAACTTGTCTTTTAATGAACTTTTCCCAGCGTCTTGCCCAGATGTTTGCTGAGATTTTTGTGAGGCTTGTTGACGATAGACCTTTTTCACTTTTGCTCAGCACTCCAGGTACACAGCGCCTGACCTTTGGTTACGGCTACGCCCATGCTTATGAGTACTTGGCCGATTCTCACATCTGCGGGACAGAAGATCTTATTTTCCATTTTCATCGCTTCAATGACGAATAACAAATCGCCCTTTTTACAAAGAGAGTCTGCTTGGCAGGCAATTTGCAAAACTTTTCCCGTCATCGGTGCAATTAGTTCTTTGCCTATTAAAGAATGGGAATCCAATTGAATCTCACGCTGCCCGGGATACCAATCTTGCAACTCACCTGACCATATATTCGTAGCTGCCTTTGCTGGCTGGCGGTATTCGAGTTGAACTAAGTTGCCATTATAGGAAGATGTTTTTTTTAAAAGTCGGATTGGATAATTTTTTTCCAATTTCAACTGGGAAGATTCTGTGGTTATGGTGAGTGATATTTGGCGAAAATCACGCTGCCACTGGGCTTCAGTGATATCGTCTTTTTTCTCTGCCATTATTATTTTTACAGAATTCTGCTGACTACTCTGCGCCTCTAGTTTAAGCGGATTTTTCGAGTCCTGTTTTGTTTTAATCAAATAAGCCATATGACTCTCTCTATTCCCTTCCGAGAAAAGTTTGCGCGCCGCTAGATTCCATAATACCGCTCAAACGCCATAATTTTTGTTGGCCTTTACTCCCCCTAGCCTGCTGCTCACTGATATTGCCATCGTGAGCTACTTGCGAACCCGTAGACTTGTCTGCTTCGGAGTGCGCCACTGCTAGAATAGCCGATGTTTTGGCTGAGTCAGCGCTTACTTCTTTTTCGCCATTTAAAAATTCCAGCATGTTGGCTTCTTCCTGAAGCAAAAATTTAGTCGTAAAGTCTCCGGCAACAAAGCGCGGATGCTGTAAAAGCCACTCATGAAAGCCCAACGTGGTTGCCACCCCAAAAAAACGCATTTCTTGTAAACAACGCTGCATTCTGAGTATTGCAGTGTTTCTATCCTTGCCCCAAACGATCAGCTTAGCTAACAAGGAGTCGTAGTATTGCGGAATTTTATATCCTTGATAGACATGGGTGTCGACACGGACAAAAGGTCCACCAGGCAATTGCATATACTCTACGCAACCCGGATCTGGTACAAAACCACTCGCAACATCTTCAGCGTTTATCCGCGCTTCTAAAGCATAGCCATGACAGACGATGTCTTTTTGTTCGAAAGACAGGCGCTGACCTTGCGCCACCAAAATTTGCTCGCGGATTAGATCCAAACCGGTAATCATTTCAGTCACCGGATGCTCAACTTGAATGCGCGTGTTCATTTCCATAAAATACGCTTCATCTGGTGAATTACAGATAAACTCAACCGTCCCGACACCGCTGTAATTAACGGCCTTTGCCGCTGCCACAGCTATCGCCCCGAGCTTTGCCCTATGCTCGGTATTTAAATAAAGACTGGGAGCTTCTTCAAAAAGTTTTTGATGACGGCGCTGAATAGAACAGTCGCGTTCAAAAAGATGCACTCCAGAACCATGTTCATCAAAAAGCACTTGAAACTCTATGTGGCGCGGATTGTCGATATAACGTTCGCAAAATACCTGCGGATTGCCAAAATAGCTTTTTGCTTCGCGCACACAGGCTTCATAGGCAGTCCGCAGCTCTACGTCGCTCCGCACAATGCGCATCCCTCGTCCACCGCCACCAGCAGCCGCCTTGATAATCAGTGGATAGCCAATCGCTTTTGCGTCGGCTTTTAAAGCCGCAAAGCTTTCAGCCGCGACTTCTGATCCAGGCACTACTGGAATGCTATTTTCACGCATGATTTTTTTTGCGGTGATTTTATCGCCCATTGCACTTAATGCATGCAGAGAAGGACCTATAAGCTTTATATCAGCAGCATCCAAAGCCTTAGCAAATTCTGCACTTTCAGAAAGAAAGCCATAACCGGGATGCACCGCCTGTGCCCCGCTAAGTTTTATAGCTTGCATGATAAGAGGAATGTTTAAATAGGTTTCACTTGAGCTGACACCTGGCAAACACAGGGCGTAATTTGCAAAATGCCGATGCAGGCTTTCTGCGTCGGCTTCAGAATAGACTGCAACACTTTCCAGCCCGAGTTCGTGCAAGCTACGCATAACGCGAATTGCGATTTCGCCACGATTAGCGACGAGAACTCGACTAAATTTATTTTCCCTAGGCATTTTATTTAAGATTCCTTATCACAGCGGTATATTTCCGTGTTTGCGCTTAGGCCTCGCTAGACGTTTACCTCGACAGGCAAACAAAGCTTGAATTAAGGCTGCGCGTGTTTGTTCCGGATAAATCACCGCATCGATATAGCCATTTTGAGCAGCTACATAAGGGCTGGCAAATTTATGTTTGTAATCGCTGATAAGATTTTCCCGCAATACAGTTGAATCTGCAGCTTCGGAGATTTGTCGCTTAAAAATAATATTACAAGCTGCTTCAGGTCCCATTACGGCAATTTCTGCATTCGGCCAAGCCGCGTTGTAATCGGCACCAATGTGCTTTGAATTCATCACACAATAAGCGCCGCCGTAAGCTTTGCGTATAATCACCGTCATTTTAGGCACAGTTGCTTCTGAAAATGCATACAGCAGCTTTGCACCATGACTGATAATACCGCCGTGCTCTTGCGCTGTCCCCGGTAGAAAGCCCGGAACATCGACAAATGTAATAAGCGGAATGTTAAAAGCATCACAAAACCTGACAAAGCGCGCACCCTTTATCGAGGCATCAATATCGAGAACTCCCGCCAAGGCCGCAGGATTGTTTGCCACCACGCCAACACTCTGTCCCGCAATACGAGCAAAACCCACGACTAAATTCATGGCGAATTCTGGACTCATTTCAAAAAAACTATCTGGATCAAGCATTTTTTCTATAAGCGTCTTCACTTCGTAGGGTTTACTTGCTTGTTCAGGTACCAAAGAAATTAATTCTTTTTGATTTGCGGCTATTTTTGCTTCTTGATCTTCGCTCCAAGATAGCGTCGGGGGCAGTTCGAGATTATTTGCCGGAAGATAGCTCAATAGCTTTTGCACGGCTTTGAGTGCCTCAGCTTCGCTGGCAAAGCGTCTTGCTACGACACCGCTTTTTTGCGTGTGGGTCGCGGCTCCACCTAACTCGTCAAAAGTAACTTGCTCGCCAGTCACAGCCTTGATGACTTCAGGTCCGGTGATAAACATATGGCTGGTTTGGTCCACCATAAAAATAAAATCAGTCATGGCTGGTGAATAAACCGCACCGCCCGCACAGGGCCCCATGATGAGAGATATTTGTGGGACCACGCCGCTGCAGGCCACATTGCGGTGGAAAATATCGGCATAGCCAGCCAAACTCGCGACGCCCTCATGAATACGAGCACCACCTGAGTCGTTAATGCCCAACAAAGGCACGCCATTCTGCTTCGCCAAATCCATTATTTTACAAATTTTCTGTGCCATCCGCAGAGATAAGCTTCCACCAAAGACTGTAAAATCTTGCGCAAATAAATAAACCAGTCGACCGTCAATTCGCCCAAATCCCGTCACAACCCCATCACCGACCACCTGCTGATTTTCTAAGCCAAAATCATGACAGTCATGCATCACAAAGGCATCGAGCTCCGTAAAAGATCCGCGGTCTAACACCGCATCAATGCGCTCCCGCGCCGTCATCTTGCCTTTTTCATGCTGTTTTGTAATTTTATCTTCGCCACCACCTTGTAAGGCAGCCTCCCAAGATTGTTTTAAGCGGTCGCGAGGATTTTTTATTTCGTTGAGATTCAATGTATGACTCCTGTGAGGTAGCAGTACGAAACCTAGTCTAAGCGCCCGGGATAGTCCTGCCAAAAGTTTTTAACATAGGTTTTGGCAAAAAGCTCCGTCCACTCACGGTACTGTAAATGTGTTGTGATATTGTGCGCCGCAATCTCTGATGTTTTAATGGACGTCTTTTGTTCCTTGATCCAAACCAAGCGAGCAGTACTTAAATCTACCAACAACATGACAAAATGCCCTTCTCTTTGAGCTTGCCAGAGACCACGATCGGTGAACTTTTTCTCGGCTAAACTGATCACAAAAGGCAGCAGCAGTGCATCGGCATGCGCTGCATCTAAACTGAGCTCGTTAAGCCAGGAGCGCCAAGCCGGATTCGGGCTCAAAACATCGCGATAATAGTCTTGTAGTTCTTTTGGACTGAGTTTATCAGCGGGGAAAATAAAAACTTTGGAAAATTGCTGCAAAAAATCAGGCTTTTTGAGCGATGTAAACCTATTTTCTAAGGCTTTGTAGGAAAATCCCTTCATGTAGGGCTGCCCGTCAAAACCTTTAGCAACAAAGCCATCAAAATCCACACAAGCCTGGTCCCATGCAGATTTTTCTGCATTCGAAGCTTGGCGCTGCGAAAAAACCGCTGCCTGCGGCCAGGCTTGGCATTGCCAAACCAATGTTCTCACCGGGACATAGCCTTTGAATTCTGGGTTTAAACCCGAAAAATTGTTTTGTGTCGAGCTTAAACAAGAAACTAAACTTAAAAAAATCACATTAAGCACAAATAACTTTAAATGTGTCACAATGCAGTTCCTTTAAGCTCTATGGTCTGCAACTGATCGATATTTTGTTTTAGAGTCAGCGCGAGCTTTTCGTGACCGCTGAGGCTTAAATGAAAGCAATCCACAGCGATTTCGTCGGCTGAGAAAGTCAGCTCTTCTGTAGATGCGAGGTATTTAATGCTGAGCTTTTTAGTGCCAAATTTACCTTCTCTTATTTCTTGATTGAGTTTATCGACCACTTGTTTTTGTTGCTGCCGGAAAGACCTTATTTTATTGGCCAACAAGCTCAGACGCACTTCTAAGTCTTGGTGAGCTAGAAACAACGTTGGGCACATCGATACAGGATTAGGCGGTAGCAGGCGACTTAACATACTTAAAGGATTTTTTTCATCAACTAGGTATGTATAGTCTGCGGGAGCTTGAAAATAGCTTTTATAAAGTTGTTCGCAGGTCGTTGCCTTTGAAAAGGCTTCCACCGGCTTTGCCAAAAGCTCCGCGACATGCAAGAGCTGGGTGGTCCGTAAAAAGGCCGGCAGCAAAATCGTAGTTGCTTTTGCCGCAGACGCCGCCCTTATAAGGGTCACTAAACCGCTCTCTAATTCGGCAGAATAAGCCTGACTTTGGTATTCCAATAGATCGTAATTCGCCGCACACAGATCATTACCGGCAAAGTTGACCATCACAACATCTGGCAACTGCCCCTTTCTGTCAGCTAAAAGTCTTTTTGCCTGCTGAGTGAGTTGCCTGGTGCGATTGCCATTTTCTGCGGCAATAAAGATATTTTCTGCTGCGACCCCATAAGACCGCGCTAAAAGATAAGCATAGCTGTACTCGGCGCGATTAAGATAATTAAACGAAAGACCAAACATCAGGTGTTGAAAAACCCATGCTGGCCCCATACGAAATTCAGAGTCTTGCGGCCATATGATGTGAGGCGCTGCTAGTAGAGATTCTTGCACAGGGTCGATGCCAAAAAGTGCGGCTTGTTTCAAATTTGCGCTTAAAGCCGATACGTCCGTCTTCCCTAGGAAAACATCCATTAATTTATTTGCATCATAACTCAACGCAGGATGCGAGGCAGCCCCGGTAGCCAAACTATCGCCTAGGATCGCAAATTCTTTCCACTGTTTATTGCTCGTTTCAGCGAAGGTATGAGTGGGGGCGACCTGTCGAAAAAGTAATGCGATTATAAATAAACGCGAAATTTTTGCGTTAGATAGATTCAACGGTTCTTAAACCCTTTCGACTCAGCTTTATAAAAATCTACGATAGGAGAAGAAAAAGCTAAGCACAACAAAATTGTCAATAAAAGAAGTTCCCTAGTGCGGAAACAGTAAGCTTGATAAAAGCAATAGAAAGTGAATAATGGGGTTTTACATTTAAAGGCTCAACGAAATGGAAAATAAGCAGACTATTGTTAAGAATTGGCTGCCGCGCTATACCGGCACTCCTTTAGAAGAGTTTGGCGAGTATATTTTATTAACTAACTTTACGAACTATGTAGATAAATTTTCGCGGCGCTTTAAAGTTCCGATCAAAGGTCAAGATCGCCCCATGCAAACAGCTACCTATGAAAATTTAACTATCATTAACTTTGGCATCGGATCGGCAAATGCTGCAACCATAATGGACTTATTGGGAGCCACACATCCAAAGGCTGTCCTATTTCTTGGTAAATGCGGCGGTGTCAAAAGATCTACCGAAATTGGCCATTTTATTCTTCCCATCGCAGCTATACGTGGCGAGGGAACTTCCGATGACTATTTACCACATGAAGTGCCGGCACTACCATCGTTTAAGCTACATAAGTTCGTTTCTGAAAAAATTGTCGAAGCAAAAATGGACTACCGCACGGGAGTTGTCTACACGACGAATCGCCGCGTGTGGGAACACGATAAATCCTTTAAAGAAAAACTTATGAAACGCCGTGTCATTGCAGTAGACATGGAAACTGCGACGCTTTTTGTAGTGGGTCTGGCTAACGAAATTTCTCGCGGTGCACTCTTACTCGTATCAGATTTACCTATGACTCCAGAAGGTGTCAAAACCGAAGATAGTGATAAAAAAGTGACAACAAACTACGTTGATTTGCATCTTGAGATCGGTATTAAATCCATGTTAGAAATCGGTGTCAAAGGCGAACAAATTAAACATTTCCACTATTAATTTGCCTCGGAAGGGATGCTATGGCTGGTCATAGTAAATGGAAAAATATTCAACACCGCAAGGGCGCGCAAGATGCACGACGCGGAAAAATTTTTACAAAGATCGGCTTAGAAATAACCGTTGCGGTGCGCATTTCTGGAAAAGATCCTGAATCTAATCCGCGCTTGCGGCTAGCCCTCAATAAAGCACGGGCCGAAAACATGCCGAAAGACAATATCGAGCGCGCAATTAAAAAAGGCGCCGGTGAGCTTGGAGATGCTTCGACTTATACGGAAAAAGTCTACGAAGGCTATGGGCCTAATGGTATTGCGGTTATTGTTGAGTGTTTGACCGATAACGTAAACCGTACTGTCAGTGAAGTCCGCCATGCATTCTCGCGCAATGGTGGCAACCTCGGAACCGACGGTTCTGTGGCTTGGATGTTCCACAGCAAGGGGCAAATTATTTACGGTAAGGACAAGATTAGAGACTTTGATCGCCTTTTTGAATACGCCCTTGAGCACGGAGCCGAAGACTTAAAAGATCAAGAAGATTCTTATGAAATCATTTGTGAGCCTAGCCAATTCAACGAGCTTAAACAAAAACTAGATGAGTTTCTAAAAATCGACGCAGATTTTGCTGAGGTGACTAGAATTGCTGAAAACACCACCGCCCTCGGGGTCGAAGAGTCGCAGGCCCTTATGAAACTAGTTGATGCGCTCGAAGATAAAGATGATGTCCAAAATGTTTACCACAATGGAGACCTTGCAGATGATGTTTAATACCCCGACGATCTTAGCATTTGGCTTGACCTTTGTTTTAGCAATTGTAGCCTACTATTTTTACTCTTTAAAACAAGAACTTCTTGCCAGGCTGCTGCATGGCGGTCAGGAATTCGACAAACTGCAAAAACAAATGCAAAATTTAAGCAACGATCATGAAAAAGTTTTAAATCGACAGAATGAAAAAAATCTAGGCAAAAACAAAACACATAAAACAAGTGTTAGTGATAGTGATAAATACAAACTACTCGTAGAACAGAACCTAAAAACTGTAGAACAACTTAACAAAGACATCGAACGCTTTAAGAACACCGAAGAACACTTGCGCCTGCAGGTTCAAAGCTTGACTGAACAGCTTAAGGGTTCAGAACAAGAGCGCATAGAGCTACAAAAACAAAGCCGCAACGTTCAAGCCCAGGCGCAGGCACAAGACCGCCAGGCTGCACGTATAGACCGCCAGGCCGCACGTATAGACCGCCAGGTCGCACGTAGTAAGCCGGAAGATTCAGACAAGATAACTTCTAAACTCGAATCGCAATTAAAAATTCTTGATAAAGAAAAGCAAGACTTGGCAGACTCTCTCAGTGAAAAACGCCGCGAACTTAAAAAATACCAGCATCTTTTTGAAAAGTTTAATCCAAAAGAATTTAGCAAATACAAAAGGCAGCATCAAAACTACGCTCATCTTTACAATTCCATGAAGGGTTTGAAGGAAATGGCGGAAGAGCGCAGTGCGAACTTTGAGCTAGCGTCTCGAGCACTTTCTACCTGGATACTCGCAGAGAAAGAAATCAAACCAAGCTCTGAACAGTTAGGTGCTCTAGTCACACAGGCACTTGAGTCTATCGGCGTTGCCATGGTTCAAGATGCTTTTACTGCAATGCATTTACAGAATGCAGCTAGTCCAAGTCTTAGTCCAAGCCCTGTTGCGATCGAGCAAGGTGCAGGGCAAGCGAATTAGTGGATCTATTAGACCGGCATCAGGATGAAATCAGCGAAGCTAGGGCAAAAAATTTTCGCAAAGTAGCCGCTCTACGCAGTGACTTTCTCCATTTAGTCTTGGCCTATGTTAACCAGCCGCATAATATTTCAGCGTGTTTGCGCTCGGCTGAAGCTTTTGGCATTCAAAATGTTCATGTTTTGACCAAGGGCAAACGCTTTAAAGTTTCTGGGGTCGCGCGCGGAAGTGCAAAGTGGCTTGATATTCAACGCTACGAAACCTTCGAAAAACTCGAACAAACACTTAAAAATAAAAATCTGCTGCTTGCAGCCGCGATGCCAAGTAAGAATGCGATGAACCTTGAAGCTGTGCCTATTGAACGCCCACTAGCTATTGTTTTTGGCAATGAACAGAAGGGTTTAGACCCGCAGTGGCAATCTATTATTGATATTGAATACACGATCCCGATGTATGGTTTTGTGAGCAGTTTTAATATTTCTGTCGCAGCCGCAATAAGCCTCTTCCACCTAAATTCTCGCATGCGGGAGAAGCTCCAACCTGAACAGTATTTATTAACACCAAGCATGCAGCAAAATCTCATCAACGGCTGGGTTGAACAGCATGTGGGCTATAAAGATTAGATGTTTACTTGATTTAGAATTTTTTAATTTTGTTTTAATTTTGGAACAAGCTATATTGGCTTACTTATTTTGAAGCGAGTTAATAAATATGCGGTCGACAACACCTCCATCTCCTGATGAATTGTCTGAAAAGTCTAAATTGCAAGAATTAAAACTTCCTGCATTGCCTATCGCTGGTGCTGAAGACTCTAATAAAAAAAATAAACTAGCAACTTTAGCAAATAAAGTCGCCCAGCTAGCTAAAAGTGTCGCTATTTTTTCAGAAGCAGAATTTGCCCCGGAACACTCGGTCATCAGCGCGCCGACCTATGTGTTTAATTACACAATTACGATTAGCAACCACGGCGTCCATAGCATACAGCTGTTACAACGTCAGTGGGCCATTACCAATGGCCGCGGCGAACAAATCATTGTTGAGGGTCAAGGGGTTGTCGGAATGAACCCGACCATCGCAGCTGGGCAGTCATTTTGTTACAGTTCGGTAGCAGAAATTTCTACTCCTAGAGGATCCATGGAAGGCCGTTATCTATTTGTCGATTTAAAAAGCTCGACGGAATTTTGGGTCGATATTCCCGCATTTGTCCTCTATGCACCCGTGCATAAAAAAGACCTCTATTTGAATTAATAATATTGAGGCGAGTGGAAAGATAATGAGTAAAAATTCTAATTCGCAGCGCAAAATATTAATTACCGCTGCTTTACCTTATGCAAATGGCGAGATTCATTTAGGCCACCTCGCAGAGCATATGAGTGTGGACTTTTGGGCGCGATTTCAGAAAATGCGCGGTCATGAGTGTCTTGCAATTTGTGGAGACGACACTCACGGCACACCGATCATGCTGAGAGCTCGCTCCGAAGGTATCACTCCCGAACAGCTTATCGCTCAAAGTTATAAAAGTCATACGAGTGATTTTAATGATTTTCAAATTTATTATGATCACTATGCCTCTACGCACAGCGATGCAAATAAAGAGCTTTGTTATTATTTCTATGATCGCATAAAAGAACAAGGTCATATTGAAAGCCGGTCTATCGAACAGCTTTATTGTGAACACGATAAAATGTTTTTGCCCGATCGTTTTGTAAAAGGTGTTTGTCCTAAATGCGATTCAAACGATCAAAATGGCGACAGCTGTGATAAATGTGGTGCAACTTACAATCCCGTAGATTTGAAGCAAGCCTACTGTGTGCATTGCCGTAATAAGCCTGTCTTAAAGTCGAGCGAGCATTTATTTTTTAAGTTACAAAATTTTCAGAGCTTTCTAAAAGAATGGATACCCACGCATTGCTCCCCAGAAATCCAAAACAAAATGCAAGAATGGCTGAGCGAAGATTTGAAGGATTGGGACATTTCTCGCGACGCGCCTTATTTTGGCTTCGAAATACCAGGCAAGCCGGGCAAATTCTTTTATGTTTGGGTCGATGCACCCATGGGCTATATTTCGATCACCGAGCTGTGGTGCAGGTTAAACCATAAAAAACTAGCGGATTATTGGCAAAATCCCGACTGCGAGATTTACCACTGCGTCGGCAAAGATATTGCCTATTTTCACTGTTTATTTTGGCCAGCTTTTTTAAAAGCAGCTGGATTTAATACACCGACGCAAGTTTTTGTGCATGGTTTTGTGACGGTCAACGGTCATAAAATGAGCAAATCTCGTGGTAATTACATTAGTGCGCGTGGCTATCTTGACAAACTCTCGGCTGAATATTTACGCTACTATTACGCTTGTAAGTTGCAGCCGGGAATAGATGATTTTGATTTTAGTACTGAAGATTTTGTGGCGAGAGTGAATGCTGATCTTGTTGGCAAAATCACCAACCTTGCTTCTCGTAGTGCTCAAATGCTAGAAAAAAACCTCGATGCTACACTTTGTGCCGTCCCGGCATCGGCACAAGAGTTGATTCAATTTGCGCAAAATTTGGGCGAAGAAATTGCAGAGTTTTATGAAACGCGCAACTTTGCCAAGGCTCTGCTTTTAATAAGAGACATTGCCGATGCTGCCAACAAATACTTCGATCAACACGCTCCCTGGAAACTTATAAAAGAAGACCCTGAAGCAACTCGCGCTGTTTTAACCAGTGTTCTGAATGTTTTTAGGATCATTTCCATTTATTTAAAACCTGTGCTGCCACTTTATACCCAAAAAGTAGAAAAGCTTTTTAATGCGAAAGCTCCTTATCAATGGGCAGATGTTCAGACTTTAATTGAAAAGCAAAAAATACAGCCTTTTGAACACTTGATCGAGCGGGTGCCAGAAAAAGTTGCCTTAGGACTTGTAGCTAGTCCAGAAACTATAAATCCAGAAACAGCTAGAACCGAGGCCGTGCAAAAAAAACCAGCAAAGGAAAGCAAAGTGCAAAATAGCTTAGAAGCCACTGAGCAAAAATATATTAGCATTGACGAATTTAATAAGGTCGATTTACGAGTTGGAAAAATCATCGCGGCAGAAAACATTCCTGAAGCAAACAAACTTTTAAAACTGAGCGTCGACTTGGGAGACCATAGCCGCACTATTTTTTCTGGAATCAAGGCGGCATATACCGCCGAACAAATGCTCGGAAAATTAGTCGTCGTGGTTAGCAATTTAGCTCCTAGAAAAATGAAGTTCGGAATTTCCGAGGGAATGATACTTGCGAGTGGTGATGGCGATGCTATTAAGCTCGCTTCAGTTGAGGCTGGCGCTAAGGTAGGTGATAGGATTTCTTAATTTTTGCCAAGAGGTCTAACTTGCATCCTACAATTGAACCCCGCGTTTTTTTGCAAGTTCGGCTATCACACTAGAATTTTTTCCATCGTTTTGTTCTTCATCTGCCAAAATAAGAGCCGTCACGAAATCTTCAATACTCGGCGCATTCTGCACTTTTTCTAAAGCTCTTATTAATAAAACACCTAATTTCTTTTCTGAACCAGAACCCAAAACTTGATAAAAATCCCATAGAAATCCAGAAAATACCTGAGTACCTAGTATCACATCGAACCTAGCCATATCTTCGGCGAAACTAAACTGATTTTCCGCGCTGCGTAAACATTGCGCTCTGATTTCGCAAATGGGGCTCGAAGCGGGGCAAATGCTACGTCCTAGGCACGCATCTTTATTGCGCAACATCGTAAAAAAGTCTGCTAGACCTTCGTGAAGTATAAGTGCATCTCCGCTGGTAGCTTGAATACTATGATAAATAACATGGTGTGCGAGTTCATGAGATATGACATCTGCATCTATGGTGAGATTCTGCAGAACATAACCATCGCCTTTTGCTATTGTGAGAGAGGGACCACTCTTGTCAGAAGCTGGAGTGTACATTGCGTTGTTGATATTGCCCATAATGTCACCGCCAACTCGTACTGGGATTTGTACAGATACAGGCTCTATTCCCAATCCGCGGTACCAATTGCGCAGCTTATTTAGATTAGCGAATAAAGAAACTTCTTCAAAACGCGGGTCTTCGACATCGTAATTAAAGCGCAAATCATCACTAAAAGCTCGATCATCTGATTGAGGCTCAGTGGTAAAAAAATCATTACTCAAAAAGCCACTGGCATCTACGGGAAAACTAACCGTCTCTAATTCACCTTCGGGATGACGCTCATACACCTTTGCAGTGCCCATACTCGTGAAGTTAAACTCTTTAGCTTCAGGGTAAACATTGGCTTCAGCACGCAAGCCACCAACTCTTTGCTGAGGTTCCGGGGCATTAATGTCGCGCCCCTTACCAAAGTGGATTATATCCTGAGATCCACAGGAAAGTAATAAAGTGCATAATGTCGCGCTGAATACCGATCTTTGCCAAAGTTCGCGCATGATCCCCCCTAAGGCTCTATAAATTAGGTGCAGTGATTGAACTCTGACCTTGGGAGGCACATCGGTAGAAAAGAATTAAAATCGACTTATCAAAATTGTTATATATTAAAATTGAGCATATTTTTCGTGTGTATACATTGGCTTCACTAAGATATGCTTGAAGCTATGAAGCTCAATGTAAAAGTTAAGGTCAATTCCAAGTTAGAGTCGGTAACCGCGGAAGCAGATGGTTCTTTGACTGTCAAAGTACATGCACCTCCACTCGAAGGACTTGCGAATAAAAGGGTTTTAGAACTTTTGGCGGAATACTTTAAGCGCCCAAAAAAGGCGCTAAGACTCTTACACGGCGAAAAAAGCAAAAGCAAAGTTTTTGAACTCGATGAATAAAGGAAGCATGATGAAAGCTTTTCACGTAATTGTATTTCTTAGCTTAACGAATGCGGCGATCTCCTCTGCAAATCCAGTTTTGAATGTTCAAATTCTAGAGTATCGCGGCGAAGCGCGCAGTCTTGAAGGCGATCTGGTTTATCATGAAAATCATCGGGTAGAATTTGTTGGCGAGCAGATAAAAAATACTGAGACTTTTTATTTTGATAAAGATAGAAAAAAAATTGCCAGTTTAGTCTCTGATTATAGCTACAGCCAGAAAATGCCAACTTATGAATTCACCGATTATATCAATCCGCGTAAAGAAGGCCTACGACGGCAAGGTCAGGACTACGAGATTTATTTCAGTCTTGGCAGTCAGCCAGAGCAAACAAATCGAATCAAGGCTGCGGAGAATGTATTTGCATCTCAAGGCTGGCATTATTATCTCGTCAACAATCTTAGTCGCATCAACGAAACCGGAATGCAGCTGCAACTAGTGCTTCCAAGCGAGCTCGATGCTTTTGAATTTAAACTTAAAAAAACTGCTGAAGAAAAAAATATAATTAACTTTTCATTAACAGTTAGCTCATGGTTTTTGCGCCTTTTTGCGCCTGAACTCAAGCTCAGTTATGATAAAAAGCAAAAAAGACTCCTCGAATACGAGGGCGTTTCAAATGTCCTCGATCGAGATGGCAAAAGACAAAAAGTCAAAATCACTTATTTTTATTAAACAGCGACATAAAAGCTTTCCACATAAACTAGCGTAATTTCATATTATTATAAAATAATGATTGTTTGTTCATTTTTTTATTGTGAATCAAAATTCACCGTGATACCCGCAACGATACTTGCAAATTCAAATTTGCAAAAAAATTGAAAATCGAAAAAATCTACGCACACAAAAAGGTCGGAAACTATGACAAAAGTAAATTGGTTTAAAAAAATGGTGCCAACGATATCAACGCTAATTTTAATTTTACAATTCGTTGCCTGTTCTTCTGGACATAATATGGCCGATGGTGGCTCAACAATATCAAATATAACCGCTGGGTACATTCACCATAGTGGCCATATACCGGAAGAAACGTTAACTTCGTTTATTGAGTCCAAAAGAGGAAAAGACTTCGGATATGCTTCAGTGATTGCAAGTAATATTATAAAAACAAGTAAGTGCCTATTTATTGATCGTATATATTTGGCTGCATTTATAGCAGCATTCTCTAACTTTGATAACAATAACCTAGGAAGACTTAATGAGCTACATATTGCGCATATCGAAGGGAGTTATTCGCTTAGCCCAGAAAAGGAGTATCTTCAAAGAGTCTACGCAGGCTGCGAACAGCCGGCCACACTGCATCGAAACTTAAATAATACAAGTGCTAATATTTTTTATACAGCTCTTTATATAAAATCTCGACTTGCAAAAATAAACAACCCATCGATGATTACTAAATATGAAAATGTAGTTTTGAATTTTTTTCATCTCGGTTCATTTGGAGCTCCGAATCCTGATAATGTCACAAAAGTTAGAAATTCAGTTAAAGAAATAAATGATTTTTTAACTAGACCTGCAACAAATCCACCACCTAACAATCCTAGTGGACCTGTCGACAAACCCAAGATTGACATAACTCCAGGCAAATCAGAGCCTACTCCAGCTCCTGTAGAACAGCCTTTAGCGCCGCCTTCTCACGATGGATTTAGTGATCAGCTTGTGTTATGTCCCGACAAACATTGGAAGGTTGCCTATTATGGTCAATTCAATGTTTGGGAAGCGCAAGACGTCAAACACATCTCCGACTTTCCTGGGCTTTTTGCTTACGAATGTCTCTTCAATGAAGAGAATAGCGAATTTCTAATCATAAACGAAGACGTCAAGCGTTCCGTAAAACCTTTAACACTCCAAGGCGCAACATTCATTGAGGACAATTACACAGCCGTATTTCAAAAAAACATCAACTTTCCGGCAAATGGCTACTATGTTTTTAGCTTTTCCAATATTGACGATGGAATTGAACTGATTGTCAATGACAAGTCTTTTTTACGCGTTTGGGAGCCATCAGAAGCGTTGGTTCAAAGTCCAAAGATATTACTCAACGCAGGTAGTAATCGTATTGTCATCAAACATCTTGAACGAAGCTATGGCGCTTCATTCAACTTCTCATTTCAACAAGTCAATTAACTAAATATTTTTTGGAGTAATAAATAATGAACTCGCAATATAAAATAAAAACTGATCACATTATAAATTCTTGCCTATTCATAACTATATTTTTAGTGATGTCTGCTTGTAGCCAAACTGAGATCATTCAACCTACAAACTCTGATCTGAATTACGTGACCAAAGGCAAACTTTGCGATTTCGCCCACTCTGGCAATTGGAACGCATATTTTTTCTACGGCTCTAATATGGATAACGGCGGCGGAGCATCATGGGAGTCTAAAGGTAGGATCATAGCTGTTGGATGTTTTAAAACACCGGAAAGCTTGCTTGATTTAAATGCTGAAGCGCATGCAGAATTTGATATAAAACAAAATCTACCCAAGTATAGTGATGGCATTACAGAAGTCTGGGGTTTGCAAGAACACTTCTCAGTATATTTTCAAACGCATCACGAATTTAAAAGTCACTGTAACGAGAATTTAATTTCTAATAATTTAAAAGGTTACGTTTCTGCAGATGATGTCGCTAAATTTTATTTAGAAGATAAAAACATTCAAACTGTAAAAATGTCCGAAGGGGCTGTCGGAGTTGCATTTGACACTGATGCAGTCACGGGAACAAGTTGTCATAAAAAAATCACTTTGAAATATGCCAACGAAAAAGGTGATGCAAAAACTGCACTCAAAATTTGCAAAAGTGGATTTAAAATCCAAAATCTTAAGTGTGAGCCGGAACCCGAATCAACAGAAACCGTAAATTAAAATAAAAATGCGTCGACACCTCGGTAGAGGTAGGTTCGACGCTTAATTGAATTTATTTCTGAAATATTAACTCTCTATGACTTGACCTTGAGCAAATGTGCTATTCCAAAGTTCTTGTATATTGCTTCCGTGATTTGCCCCAAATGCGCATTGTACTCTGACAAATGACTACCCATACCCATATTGTCAATTATTGTGCGAAATGGGCGTGCACCGTGAGAACTCGATATTAGTTTCCCAATCGCTTGTGCCACGTGATTTGGATCCTGAGCTGAATTTGAAGCCAGTGCCTGTTCAAAGCCTTTTAAGAATCCTTCTGCCATATCAGCCATAGGTCCATACTCTTTTGCTCGTTCTTTGTCACTTGCGCGTACCAGATTATCCATAAAAGTTGTAGGGTAACCACCTGGTTCAACAATACAAACTTCTACGCCAAACTGAGAAACTTCCGTACGATAATTTTCTGTTAAACCTTCTAGGGCCCATTTAGTCGCATTGTATGGCCCATAAAATGGTACCGTCATCCGTCCGAGAAGACTCGAGACGTTTATCACAAGTCCCTTGCTGCGTTTGCGCATTTCTGGAAGAACTGCTCGCATCACGCGGTGAACACCAAACACATTCACATCAAAAACTTTTTTCACATCAGCTGTGGTAAATGCCTCGGTTAAACCTAAGACACCTACTCCGGCGTTGTTAATAAGTACATCAACCGAGCCCATCAGCTCTTGCGCTTTTTTAATAGCACTGTCAACACTCGCCTCATCGGTGACATCCATTTCAACAACCTTTGTGCCAAGCTTCTCAAGGTCCATGGTTTTTGCTTTATTACGCCCACTCATGTCTCGCACTGTGCCGACGACTTTGTGGCCATCGCGGATCAGTTGTTGAACAGTTAGTAATCCAAATCCACCGCCAGCGCCGGTGATAAATACATTGGCCATTTAAGCCCCCTTAAATTGAAATTTATTTATAAATCTTCGAGCGATTGTATATGTAGTTTAAATGAGTTTCAAGTTAGTTAAACTTACAACAACACTAACTTCGCGGAGACTATATTTTCAATGGAACAAAGTTGTTTCACCTGCGTTTGCGTCAGTGCATTATCGACCCGAACGAGTGACATCGCGGTTCCACCTTTTTTGTTTCGACTTAAGTAGAAACTATCAATGTTAATGCTTTCGTTAGCGAAGAAGGTACCAACTTTACCGACAACCCCTACACGGTCGAGGTTCTCTATTAGAACAAAAGTTCCATTTGGCTCTAACTCAAAGTGATAGTCGTTGATCAAAGACAATCGAATTGCGCTGCTATCAAACACAGTACCGCCGATCTGTAATTTATTGGATCCTGAACTAACTTGAACTTTTAAAGCGGAACTATAAGCAGTAAATCCTGGATCTTTTTCTTCAAAAAGCGTCAGCCCCTTCTTTTCAGCATGCTGCAATACATTCACATAAGATACATAGTCATCGACAGCATGCGTAAGATAGCCTTTTAAAAAAGCAAGCTTTATAAGTGTTTGATCGAAATCAGCAAGACTCCCACGATAATACAAGCGAACGTCTTGTGGATTAAATTCAAGAATCTGTGCCGCAAGACTGCCGAGCTTTTCTGCAAGAATGGCGTAAGATTTTAATATCGGATGATCAATGGTACCGACTTCCGGAAGATTCACCGGATAATCGACGACAGAGCCGCTCATCGCTTTATGAACCTGTTCATAAATAGTCGAGCCAATAGCTAGCTGAGCTTCTTCGGTGCTCGCACCAATATGCGGGGTGCAATATACGTTTTCATGTTTTAAAAGTGCAGGATTTGGCCTGGGTTCAGCTTCCCAGGTGTCGACACCGGCACCGGCGATATGCCCGCTTTGTAAAGCTGTTAATAAGTCGGCTTCTACAATGACACCACCTCTTGCAGCATTTAAAACATAGCTACCCGCATGCATTTTTTCGAGAATAGTAAGGTCGGCCATGCCCTTAGTTTCGTCGTTGAGAGGAACATGAAAACTCATAATATCGACGCAGGCTGCGAGATCTGCGAGTTGATGCACTTGCTTCGCCTGATAACGTTCAAACACCTTTGGCGCAATATAGGGATCATAGGCAAATACTTCCATATCAAAGCCCCGTGCCATCATTGCAACGCGGTGACCCACATTACCTAGACCGACTATACCGATTTTTTTTCCGCGTAATTCAAATCCACTAAATCGATGACGATCCCAACCACCAGATTTTAAGGTTTGGTAAGCCTGTGGCACTTTGCGAAACATGGATAAGAGGAGCGCCATCGTCATTTCAGCTGCAGAATTGGTATTTTTTCCAGGACAGTTGATGACCAAAATGCCTTTTTGAGTCGCATATTCGATATCGATATTGCCTACTCCCACAGCCGCGCGCCCAATAACCTTTAAGTTTAGAGCTTTTTCGAGCAGCGTTCGATCGATATCCGTTTCACTGCGAGAAACCAAGACGTGATAATCAGATATGATTTCTGCAACTTCTTGAGCCGGGCAATCAGGGCGGTATTCTACAAGCATTTTCGGATTATTCTGAAAAGCTTGAATAGCCTGTGGGTGCAGCTTGCCTGATATTAAAACTTTGTATTTCATATGCCTGAGTCCTACCTAATGAAATAATTCTGCGTTCAACAATATATTTTTTTCGGCTTTCATTTTTCTACTTGAAACAAAGCTTCGACGGTTTCTATTAGTTTTGCATCTGAAAGACCCAATTTTTCCTTAGGTACTTGCACAAAAATTCCGCGTCCCAGTGCAAAAACTTGTCCCTGAGTGTCAGTGAGCTGGCTCGTTGTATAAAATTTACGTCCGTCTTGACTTTCAACCTTAGCAAAAAAGCTCTGCCGACTATTTATCGGAATGGGGCGCTTATAAGTGACTTGCATCTCGGCCGTCATGGCGAAAATACCCTTTAGAAAAACAGCTGCACCCATGGTTTGATCTAGAACACTTGATATACAGCCGCCATGTACGTGTTGTGGCGGACCTTCCGCTAATGGACCAAAGTCGACTGAACCCTGCACGCAATTTAAACCATCAGAAAAGTCGTACTCAAACCTAACGCGCTGGCCTGCATCGCTTCCTCCATTTAAAAAGGAACGGTACAAACAAGAATCCAGCAAGTAACGAAATTTTTCTTCGATCGTTTTTTTATTTAAATCATTCATCATTTTTAATATTTGACCTATGCGATGCTAAAACTATGCCTTTTAAACTAGTCTGAAGCAATTGAATTTCCAAGTTAAGTCGGATAAGTTGTGGGTCTAAGCGTCCAAAAAGGTGAATATGGAAAAAAATACTGCAATTGCGATTTCTGATTTAAAGTTCTTCTGGAAAGGTACATCGGCAGCAACCATAGAAATCAAAGAGCTGAGTATACAAAAAGCCGAAAAGATTTTTATCCGCGGTCCTAGCGGCAGTGGCAAAACGACGTTCTTGGGACTTATTGGTGGAGTCTTGACACCGCAAAATGGCCGTATTCTCGTCGAGCAGCAAGAGTTGACTCAATTACGTCCAGCACAAAGGGACCAGTGGCGGGCAGATCACATAGGTTTTATTTTTCAGATGTTTAACCTCCTGCCCTATTTAAATTTATACGACAATGTTATGTTGCCATCGCTTTTTTCTAAACTTCGCAAACAACGCGCTATTGAGCGCAGCGGTAGTGTCATAAAAGAAGTTGAGCGACTTTTAATCGCCTTGAAATTGGACCCTGCATTACGACATCGCTCGGTGGCGCAGCTCAGTGTTGGGCAACAACAGAGAGTAGCAGTTGCCAGAGCTCTTTTTGGTTCTCCAGAACTCATCATCGCTGACGAGCCTACCTCTGCACTGGACACAGAACATAGAGAGGATTTTTTGCAGTTACTTTTTGCGGAGGCAAAACAAAGCAAAGCCACACTGATCTATGTTAGCCATGACCCGCAAATAAGCCATTTATTTGATCGCGAATTAAATCTATTAAAGCTCAATTCCGGTTTAAAAAATAATATTAACCCCCATTCAAAACTAAACTAACAAAGGCATCTTTTTATGGCTTCATTAAGCTACTTGACTTTCAAAAGCATCCTAAATCGGCGACAAACAGCTTTCCTGACCTTGTTTACTATTGCGGTGAGCGTTACGCTGTTGCTCTCGATACAACGAGTCCGCGATGGCGCAAAATTTAGTTTCGAAAATACCATTTCAGGTGCGGATTTAATTGTTGGGGCTCGCACAGGATCGATAGAGCTGCTGCTTTTTTCTATTTTTCGTCTGGGCTACCCTACGCAAAACGTCAGTGCCGCTTCCTACACCAAGATTCGAAGCTGGCCGGGAGTCGATTGGTCCATCCCACTTGCTATAGGTGACAGCCACCAAGGTTACAAAGTCATCGGCACTGATGACAATCTATTTAAGCACTACAAATTTGGCCGCACACGCCCTTTAGAATTTCTTTCCGGTCAGGCATTTTCTGACGCATCCGAAGCTGTCATTGGCTTTGATGTCGCAAAAGAACAAAACTACTCTTTGAATAAAAATATCATTGTGAGACATGGCGAATCGGAAGTGCATATCGTCGACCATGAAGATGTGCCCATAAAAATAGTAGGGATCATTGCCAAAACAGGCACACCGATAGATCGTTCTATATTTGTCAGCCTAGACGCTATCGCCGTGATGCATCATAGTGAAAGCGATAAAAGCACTCAAGACTCAGAGCACGAGCATGAGCATGAGCACGAACACGAGCAAAAAGAAAAATTACCGGCACTAAGCGCTTTTATTTTAGGATTAGACTCAAGGCTGGCTAGTATTGGCTTGCAACGCCAGATTAATGATTACCCAGACGAAGCTCTTCTAGCAATTTTACCGGGTGCAAGCTTTGCCCAGCTTTGGGGGCTGATCAGCGGTATCGAATTGGCTTTGCTGGTCATTTCATTTTTTGTTTTTATTGCTGGACTCTTAGGTATGCTGAGCTCGCTGCTTTCCACATTGAATGAACGTCGGAGAGAAATGGCTATTTTGCGCGCCATCGGCGCCAAACCGCGGCATATTTTTTGGCTTTTAGTGTCAGAATCGGTGATTCTTACCACTGCGGGTGCTCTCTTAGGATTTTCTTTGCTTTTTATCACACTAGCTATATTAAAACCCTGGTTAGAACATAGTTTTGGAGTATTTTTACCAACCGAGTGGCTCACGCGCGAAGATGTTTTTATTATAGCAGGGGTGCTTGCAGCGGGTTTGTTTGCTGGCTTAATACCAGCATACCAGGCCTATAAAAATTCTTTAAGCGATGGCCTCAGTATCAGAATTTAGAAAGTTCTATCGTGCCTCTCTCGCTTAAACCTATTTCTTCGTTAGCCGATGAACCTCGCTTACTGCGTTTTAGTTTACGCAGAGATTTCGAGCTTCATCCTTTTCAGGAAATGGTTATTGATAGCGATAAAGTTGTCATAAGAGCTATTCAGCAGGGTATAAGACTCAAAATGATCTTAGCTGAGAAAAAATATTACGATCAATTCGGCGAGATCTTAAAAGAAGCAAATAACTGCGTGTTCTATTGCGCTGAAAATAAAGTCTTAAAATCCATAGTCGGTCACCAAATCCATCAAGGCATTATTGCTATTGCCGAGTTGCCAAAATTCTCGACGCTTGAAGAGCTTGAAAGTCCAATACTTGTTTTTAATCGACTTTCAGATGCCAGTAATGTGGGTGGACTTTTGCGCAATGCCCATGCTTTCGGATTTAAAAGCATCATTTTTGAGGAAAATAGCTGTTCTCCCTATAATCGGCGCAGCATCAGAGTGTCGATGGGGAGCTGTTTTGCCTTAAAAATCCACCGTAGTGAAGATTTAAAGGGAAGCCTTATTGCTATAAAAAACAAAGGTGTACAAATCCTCGCATCAGGACTCTGGCCAGATAGTAAAGCATTACAGGATGTTGCGAAAGACTTGGCACCAAACTGCGCCAAAGCACTGATCATCGGGAATGAAGACCTGGGCGTTGATGATGAAATTGCGCAGCAAGCGCACTACCGCATTAAAATTCCTATCATTGATACAATAAATAGTTTAAATGCAGCAAGTGCTGGTGCAGTACTCTGTTATGAACTCACCCGCAATAACTTATTTTAAATGAGGAACATAACTCTGGAGAACGCAGCCCCAACCGCAACAAAGTCTGGTTTTATTGCCATCATCGGCTTACCAAATGCCGGAAAAAGCACCTTGTTTAATGCCCTAGTCGGCGAAAAGCTCGCAGCTGTCAGCTTAAAACCTCAAACCACACGAGGGCGGCTGCGTGGGATTCTTCATGAAGATGAGGCGGAATTTATTTTTGTCGATACGCCCGGTTTTCAAGAAAAAGTCGCGGAAGAGAATCTGCTTAACAAAATGATGAATAAAGCCGCGTTTTCGAGCCTTAAAGATGCCGATGTTGTCATCTATCTTATCGATGCAAGCCGCGGTTGGCAGGCAAACGACACGCAGCTTCTTGGCAAAATGGCTGAAAAAAACCGCAAAAAAATTCTAATAGCGCTTAGCAAAACTGATCGCATCATCAAAGCTCGCATAAAAGAAAATAAAAAAATCATCATGGCGCAGCTCGAAGAACTGAATTTTCCAAAAAGCAGCATCGATATCTCCGCAAAGGTAAAAACCAGCCTCATACCCTTAAAGCAGAAAATGAAAGAACTTCTTCCTGAGGGACCTTGGCACTATGAAGAGGGCGACTTAACAAATCTGCCGGAAAAAAACATCTGTGCAGAGTATGTTCGAGAACAGCTATTTCGGCAACTTGGCCAGGAAGTTCCTTATTGCTGCAGCGTGAAGATTGACCAACTCACAAATCAAGCTAACAAAGTAATCATCGATTGCACTCTCGTGTTGAGCAAGGAATCGCTTAAACCCATGCTGATTGGAAAAAAAGGCACAACTGTTCAAAAAATAAGAGAAGCGAGTGAAGTTTCTTTGTCTAAATTCTTCTCGAAACCAGCACAGTTACATATTTTTGTGAAGGTTGATAAGAACTGGCAAAACAATCTTTCTAGTCTCTTAGAAATGGAAAATTTTATTGAAGAATAAACAGAAGCCGATTTCAGTAATCGGAGAAATGAAAACTGATATTTTTCTAAAAAAATATTGGCAAAAAAAACCTTTGTTTATCAAAGGAGCTTTAAAGGACTTTGCTGCCCCTCTTTCGAAAAAAGAACTGCAAAAATTAGCGAAAAGTTCTGATTTAGAAAGTCGATTGATCTCCTCAGATAAAAATAGAAAGAAATGGGAGGTTCATTACGGCCCTTTTCGATCTGAAGATTTGCAGCCGCACAGCGAAGGCAAATCAACATTGCTTGTCCAAGGCGTAGAAAATGTTTCGGAACAACTCAAAGAATTATTATTTTCTATTAAATTCCTTCCACGCTGGCGTCTCGCAGATGTTATGGTCAGCGACGGCGGCCCACAATCGAGTGTCGGCCCACACTACGATAGCTATGATGTTTTTCTGGTACAACTTAAAGGCGAAAAACTTTGGAAAATTGGACAACAGCTAAAAACTCGACCAAAGCTTTTAAATAACTGCGATCTCAGGATACTTGCTCAACCCAAAGAGCTTTTCACCGATGAGTATTTGGCGAGTCCAGGAGATGTTCTCTATCTACCTCCCATGGTGCCACATTATGGAGTCGGGCAAAATGACAACCAAACCTATTCCATAGGATTTTTAGCCCCTGCACATCAAGAGATTATTAACGACTACTTCGGATCACTTGCAGAACATATCGATTCAGACCTTCGCTTTCAAGATCCAAGCCGGAGGAATGTGGAAAATCCTGCCGAACTCGATGAGGCTTCTATTGAACAATTTATAAAAATAATTAAACAATATACTCCAAACCCAGACCAGATTAAAGACTGGTTAGGTCGATTTTTAACACAAAATGATTTAATCGATTTTAAATCCAATTCTAAAATACATGCATCAAATAAATCTATTTCGACATCTTTGCTAAAAGCGAAGTCTTTGTCATTCGCACCAGGATTGCGAGCTTATTATAGCAAAAAGAAAGAAACTATTTGTATATATTTAGCTGGTAATATTTATACCTATAATTATACAAAGGGCAATTTAACTGCTGTAAAAACCCTTTGCGAGCAGAATAGCTTTAGGTTAAAGGAATTAAAAGCATGTCATGCGACTAAAATTCTTTTAAAAGACTTTGAATCATGGTGCGAAAGCGGCCTGATTCTATGAATTCAAACTTATTCTACTAGCATTTTCGAAAGTTCACTTACTTTAACGAAAATTGACTTCTGGAAACATGACAGTTAAACGGCTTAAAACTAAATCTCGGTTGAAATTATTTCCCAGCAAGAGAGAATGCAGATTTTTTTCAGCATCCATGTTTAATTTTGTAATTGGATCAGAACTTAAAAGGCTAGTAGAATTTCGAATTGCATTGACGAGCTGAGCAGATGCAGGACTTTCAGAATTCAAATAGAGTCCCAAGTAAGAAAGTATCACCCTTTGCTCTAATAAAGGCTTTAATGCTAATTCGCCGCTGAAACCTTTCGAGCAATCTTCTATTTCGTCAAAGGTTTTTGCACTATCAAGACAAGTTAACACAGAAAAAATCGATTTCGTCACCATGGTCTTTCTATCTGACTGAGCAACCATATGCTGCAAATAAATCAAGCGATTTTGCACACTTTCTAACACGAGAGGATTTGTTGATTTCAAATTATTTCCACTGACTAATTGATCCAAAGCTAATTGAGCCATCTGAATGCAAGCTTGATAGTAATTCAAAGGCTCCAACCAGAGCTTTGATTGACGGCGGTTGATCCATGCCCTATTCCATAAAAGAAGCTTGTACCAATCCTTGTCTGAATTTATAGCAACACTCTCAAACTGATCCACACTCAAGCCGGACAAAGACTGCCACTGTTTTTTCCAGTTAGTAACCGAACATGACTTTGGGGTGCTTTCATCGAGAGTCCCGCGCAAATACTGCACATCTAAACCTTTTAGCTCACCCTCATTTGCATAGGCATAGTACCGGAGGAAGGGAATTAAAAAATTAAACGCCTCTGGACTCGACATTGCGAGTTGTACGAGTTCAGTTGAATTATTTGCGACATATCCACGAACAGAAAATAAACCTTCAGTTTTTTGTAAGCGTTCAATGCGAGCTCGGTGGCGCTGAAATAATTCGACATTAAACTCTGTCGGCTTGAGCTTAAGTACCAGCCAGTCTGAGGAAAATATTGTAACAAGAGCAAGTGCAGCCGCAAACACGACAAACCAAAGCCATTTTGATGAAGGCTTCTGTGCCCTGCGTTTTCGCCTTCTTTTTAAGGGCCTAATCGGTTCAGCATATTCAGAAACCGGTACGCTTTCCTTATTAAATAAATAATTATAAATTTCAGCATAGTTTTTTTTTAATTCTTCTTGATGTTCAAGCTTTACCCATGGTCCGCAGCTCCCACTCACCTCATCAGACAAGCCAAACTCCATCGCTTTATAAGCTGCAACGAGCTTAGTCAGTGAGAAGGGGCCGATGTAGTTCTCATAGTCGCGTCGCACTAGAAACAACTTGCGCATTGTTATAGCTCCACCGAAGCTACAAGCACCGTAATGTTGTCTTTGCCACCTTGTTTATTAGCTTCATTTATCAAAACTTTAGGGAGTTGTTCGATATTGTGTGCATATTTATTCATAATTTTTAACAAAGTGCGATCATCAATCATTCCATATAAACCATCCGAACAAGTCAAAAAAACTTGCCCCGGTAGTAAATCAATAGAATACAAATCAACTTCGCATTTATTAGTTAGGCCAAGAGCACGAGTCAAGGCAGACTTTTTTGAGCCAGGAAGTATATTTTCCGTTTGCATCCAGCCTTTTTCTAAAAAGGTTTCAACATTGTGATCTATAGTGAGTTGAAATAAATTCTCATGGTAGTATAGATAAGTACGGCTATCGCCAACATGAGCTAAATACGCTTTTTCTCCCACAAACATTATGCATTCTAAGGTTGTTCCCATGCCCCTAACATGTGGTTTTTTAAAACCCTCATCTATAATTGTTGCATTGAGACGATCGATTGTAGCTAATAGAAAGTTTTTTGCTTCATCATGACGTATCATTTCAGAATTTAGTAATTCGTTTTTTAGACCGTTAACTGCTAATTTTGAAGCAACTTCTCCACCCTTGCGCCCACCTATTCCATCAGCAACTACCCCCACTCCAAGATCAGAATTAAAATACAAACTATCTTGGTTATACTTACGCAAAAGCCCAACATCTGTTGCACCAACCATCACAAACTTCAAAAGGCCACTCCCAAACTACAAAATCAAACTTGGACCCAAATATTCTTTTTAAATTTCGGCTCTCTGTAAATTATCTGAATAAAAACAAGTAACACTTTCACGTCAGGTGAATTTGAAATTTAGAAAAAATCAGCATTAGGCGTATAAACCCAACCACTTGTATCGAGATAGCCCACTGGCATTTCACTCAATTGCTTTTGTACAAAAAACCAAGCCATACAAGCCGTCACAAAAGCAGAAAATACTGGCAATGAATGAGCTATCTCTGAAAATTGTTCTGATTCTATCAAAGACCCGTTATCGGAAGATTTTATATTCAACTTCCGACAAAAAGCTAAACAAAGTTCCTCACGCACACTTTTTCCAACTTCAAACGATCGATATTTTTCTATGACATCAGGTTCTGCCTCTAAAAAATGGCTTAACTTTTTTAAACTTTCAAGCACGCTTGTTTCTTTTAATGTGCAATCAATATTTAGAGCACGCAGCCTTTTTTGAAGCGTTTGACCCCTAATCACCAGTGGTGCCAAATTAGAACTAAAACTAGGTTCTTTTATACTTCCATGCTCATTAGAAGCCGAAAAGATGTCCCATAAACGATGACATTGGGGATTAACTGGCCTTTGGCGTTTTTTCTTTTTAAAAAACGGATTAACTTGGGCAAGCGCTAGCATGTATGCAACTGTCGTATCTTCGCAAGCATAGACTCCTGGACAAACAGGTCTCTGACAACTTACGCAGGGTGGATATGATAATGGGGTATCGACAAATATACTGGCAATGTTGCTTTCTGAAGCAATAATTTTAGCAATTCGGTCATCTGAGTAACTGCTTCCCAAACTGCCAATTTTTTCATATAATTTTTTAATTCTTAGGCTAGGAGTTCGTACTTGTTGTTCGAGGATAATGACCGCTGTTTTGAGCGAGTTAGATCCCGCTAAATGAATTCCTATGAACTTGGTTCTGTCTCGTTCTGTTTGATTAAATTGTTTGTCCATGAGGCACTGCCCATTTTGCCAAATATTATTCTAAGAAATTCTTTTAGAACGAGATTCTTTTTTCGTATGTCAAAGCAATCTTTCTTTATTCTAACATTTAATCTGCTTTTTATTTCAACTTTATTTTGGACAAAACATTCTTTCGCGAGACCTGCTAAACAAGGATTATCTAAAGCGCAAAACACGCAAATTCAAAACCACGCGCCACATGATACGAATTCTCAAATGGCACTTGCCCGGCAACACTTTGAAAAACAAGAATACGCAAAAAGCATTGGAGTACTCAAGCGCATTCAAAACAAGCAGCCGCGGTATTGCCCTGCTCTAGAGCTTATGGCAGCAGCATATTTTCACATTGGGTTACCGATTCGTGCACTTTACTTCTTAAAACGCTGCGAAAAGACCAGCCTCACTCCTTCCTACAATGCATATTACCAGGGCATGAGTTTTTATTTTTTGGAAAAGCTCCCAACAGCAAAGGCGCTGCTAAGTAGAGCGTCTCAATATTCTGACTTGTATGCTTCGAATGCCTTATTTGAATTAGCAATCATCGAATATCACCAAAAAGAATTTAATCAAGCCGCTAACGGATTCCGAATGTACTTAGCTAAATACCCAAATGGACCTTATGCGCAAAAAGCCATGACCGGACTTAAAAGTATTCAGCGTAGAGTTTATTTAAGACATCTTTTTGGAATTGCTTATCCAAATGCTGATATCGCGACGTTTAAATATAATCCACTTTCACTATTTGATTTTCAACACTTCTGGCTGTTAGGGATAGCGACAGGATACACTGAATCGCACGAAAAAGACCCGGTGAGTTCAAATGGAGGTGGCGTCCTTCTTAAAAATACTGCGGCACTCGACTATTTTCTCGAAACCCAAGCTTCTTTCGGAATTGGACCTTTTACCAGCACAAGTAACGTAGTTTTTGCTGGCTATAATTACCGACAAAGATGGTTGACGACGCCCGATAGAGTACAGCTTTACTTTGAAGACATCACAGACTTTGAATACTTTTTATACCGACCTGATCTCCTCGTCAGAACACATGAATTTTATCTAGATTATTCACGCGAGCTCTTTACAGATCTTTTTGTCGGAGCTTATACGAAAATTGGCTATACCAGAATGGGTAGCTCCTTTCTTACAACTCCTGAAGATACCGAAATTCAGAAGTCTATAACCATAGGTCAAAGTCAACTCTTAATGCCTTGGGTTCGATCTCCAATTAACGATTACATTGATGTTATGATTTATGCCTATTTGAATAAAAATTTAAATGAAGAGGCTCCAGAATTTTCTCATAAGACCTTCGAGTTTGGCGGAAATAGTCCATCTATAAGTTTTGGCGGCAGAGGAATTTTTAATTACCCTGCAATATCTTTAAAACTTAATTTGGAAATATTTCGTTTCAACTACACTTATAATGATTACTGGCTAGATTCACGTAAAGAAGGGGTCTTAGTTGAAGCTGAAAATGAGTTTCTTCCAAGCTGGCATTTAAAAGGTAGTTTAGGGATGTATGGCGACACCTATTCTGTGCAACAACTCAAAGCAGGCCCTTGTCAAAGCCAAGAAACACGCCGCAGTAATAGCGATCGCCCCACCCCATGCTGGCGTACAGACCAAGGATTTTTCTATTCTGCAGAACTATATTGGAATTATACAAATTTTACCCGTTATGCTATTTCTTACGAATTCTTAGAAAACAAAAATCCTAACCTCACACAATTTGACCAGAATATTCAAACTCTGACTTTTTCTGCTAATATCGCCTTTCCAGATGTTAATAAAGTCAGAACATATACCGATCAACTCAGAGTACATCCGCTATTCAATAAAAAAGAGGGTTTTGAGTGAAAGAAGGCGACTACAGAAAAACTATCGACCTAGCCTACAAATACCGTTCTCCGGTGTTTTTAAACTGTGAAGGCATAGATATAACTTTTGAGTCGTGTATTCGAATGTACGACGGAAATAGCATTATTCTCGAGAATAGTGTGCATCCCGATTACATTAGAAAGTTCACCCAGGCCAAACGATTTTCTGTCCAAATTAATATGCTGAGATTTGAAAGTGATGAAATTCACTCTAACGGTAAGGAAATAATATTCCCACTCAAATATGATGATAGTTTTGAGAATTCACGCTCCGCTGAACGCTACAGTTTTAGTAAAGAAGAACAAGTCTATTGCAAGTTACGCAACCCTTTTGATCAAGTGACGTTCATTAAGAAAAAGATTGTTGATCTTTCTAATACTGGACTTTGCCTCAAAAGCCAGTCCAGTACATCATTATTTCAACCTGGGGTTCAATTCAGTTATCTTACTGTTGATATAGACGGAGCAACTTTTTTGCAAACATCAGGAACTGTGATTTATGTTCGAAAGATGATGAATAAACATGGGAAATTAGAAGAGCAAATAGGAATAAAATTCGATAAAGAAATTCACCAAATAGAAAAAATAAAACCCGCACTTTCAAGTGGAAGAAATATCTGAAAAAAACTAACAAACCATTAAGCCCCTGGCAAAGAGTCTACGTCAATCGCAGCCTTAATATGGCTAAGATTAAATGGATAGGGTTTGATATGGATCATACTCTTGCACAATACAACCAAATTCGCTTTGAACGCCTCGCATTTAAGGCCGCCTTAGAAAAATTTATTGAAATTGGCTATCCTCCAGAATTAGCTAAACTTGAATACAATCCTTCTTTTTTAATTCGCGGTCTTTTGGTTGATGTCAAGCGTGGCAATTTATTAAAGGTTGACTGTCATAAATACGTAAAAACTGCTTTCCATGGCCATAAAAAGCTTACTAAAGAACAACGCGATCAACTATATAATCAACAAAGCTTTAAAGCCGAAAGTTTTAAAACTGTCGATACGTTTTTCGCCCTGAGCGAAATGCAAATGTATGCAGAAATCATTGATTATATGAACAGTCATCCAGGGGTCATCAGAAAGAGCTTTGAAGAGGTTTATCTAGACGTCAAGCACTGTATTGACAAAAGCCATAGCGATGGTTCTATAAAACATTTAGTATTGATGCAACCGCAACTTTATATAGATAAAGACAAACAACTCGCCGCAACATTAAAGAAACTAAGTGAAGCTGGCAAAAAAATTTTTTTGCTAACAAATTCACTTTGGGATTACACTGACGCAATTATGAAACACTTGTTACCAAAAGAAAAGGGCATGACAAGTTGGCGTGACTATTTTGATCTAGTAATAGTTGGAGGCAACAAACCAAATTTTTTTAGCGGCCGGCAGCCCTTTTACAAGGTTTTAACCGAATCAGGAAGTCTGCGGGTGACACATGGCCAGCTCAATCCAGATGATGTTTACCATGGCGGTAATGCTCATAGCCTTGAAAAATTTTTGCGTGTCAAAGGTGATGAAATCGCTTACGTTGGCGATCACATCTATGGCGATATATTCCATTCCAAGGATAAATTCAATTGGCGAACCATCCTTATCATCCGAGAATTAGAGCACGAACTCAAGAGTCTCAATGCTTTAAAAAAGAATTTAGCAGATATTCGTAAAATTTCATTAGAAAGAGAACAGTTAGAGGAAGAGCATCACCAGCTAGCCATGGCACATTTACAAAGCCAGAGCCGCAGCGCGCATAAAAAAAATGATAACCCATATAAAGTTCGCAGTCTGACTATAAAACAGAATAAATTTCGCAAAGAACTGGAATATTTTGAATTAAAAATAGCTAGTTGCCATGAGAAAATAAAATCATTAATGGAAAAACGTTCCCAGACGTTTCATCCACTTTGGGGAGAGCTATTGAGAACTGGAATGGAAAGAAGCCGCTTTGCTGATCAGATTACTGAATATGCCTGTTTATACACAAGTAAAGTAACTAATTTGTTATTTTATAGTCCTTTCAAAAAATTTGAGTCTCATAAGGACAGGCTGCCCCACGAAATTTAAGGAAGCTCCAATTATTCCGAAACCTAACAACGATCTGTTGTGAAAAGTTTTAGGGAAATCAATTGGTGGAAAAAAACCTGTTACTCGACAATCGCTATCAACTCGAAAACCGCATCGGCAGCGGCGGAATGGCTTCTGTCTATATGGCAATGGATTTAAAGCTTAAAAGAAAAGTCGCCGTTAAAATTTTACATGAACATATGGCGAAAAATCCAGAAATCAAAAAGCGTTTCCAACTTGAAGCGCAAGCTATTTCTGCAATAGAACACCCAAATATTGTAAAAATATACGATTACTCAGGTATCAATAGTGAGCATTCTTGGCTCGTGACCGAAGTCATTTCAGGTCAAAATCTCGGAGAATATCTTAGTCTTTTTCCAAAATCTCGCCTGCACCCAATTCTCGCGAGTTGTATTGTTCGCGAAGTCAGCAAAGCCTTAGGAGCTGCACACGATAAAGGAATTATCCACCGTGATATAAAACCAGAAAACGTCATGATTACAGAAACTGGTGTTGTGCGTCTTATGGATTTTGGAATTGCTAAAGATTTGCAGCAAAACTCGCTAACGCAAACCGGTACTTTTATTGGCTCGCCTGGATATATGTCTGTCGAGCAAATCAAAGGTAAAGGAGTTGACTATAGAAGTGATATATACAGTTTAAGTATTCTATTTTACGAGCTGGTAACTGGTGTTCTTCCATACAAAGGTAGCAGCTCC
>JAGOVF010000118.1 GCA_018060885.1 Oligoflexales bacterium
TTCGCAAAGCCATCTTTATTCGCCAAATTTGATGCTGCTTACCCTTAAGCCTTAACCCTATATCTTCATCTAATGCATATTTTTGGCTACGGACCTTTACGATAGACTCCGCAAATAATTTTTTCATTGCGAAAGCGCCCTCCTCGCCAAATTTTTTTTTAACGCTAGCAGCATCCAAAGCAGCTCCGAGATGAAGGAAATAAATTAAAGTATCATAGGGAGAACTGTCTAAATATTGTTCGAGCGATTGCATCGCATTTAAATTACTTTTGCCCATTTGCTGTTCTTGCGCGAGAGAAGCTAAAGGTAAATGTCCTAGATAAAGTTCTAAATATTTCTTTCTACTTGTTTGATCTTCAATTTGCTCAAGTATTGCAACCTGGGTTTCTAAACTCGCAGCAGCCTCACCGTGATAGATTCGTCTAATAGTCGCATAACTGACTCCAGCTTTTCGCGCCAAAGAAAGCAAAGTATGGCTTTTGCGTTCGGACAAATATCTGCCTATGAGCTGTCGCATTTCAGTACTGGCACTTTTTCTTAATTTTTCTTCGTTATTTTTTCCCATTATTTCTCCCATCTAAGGGAGGCTATAGCAGGGATTATAGGCATAATCCACAAAAATGCTCACCTAGATCACCGATTTTTACTTTAAAGTGCTCACCACGATGAGCCATCTGCTGGCAAAAGTAGGGTCTTGCTTGCCCAAAAACGAAGGCTTGGGTAAATCTAGAGATGTCGGGAGTTGTTGAGTTGATTAAAAAAACGCTGCTACTAATTGGGGCGAAAAAAACGCCCCTTAATAATAAGGAGCGCTGAATTTGAGACCTGATACCGACACATTACTTAGGTAATGATTCTGCAAAGTGGTTTTTGCAGCTTTATTATACCCTGTCTCCTTCTTCTTCTACATGTTTTGGTGGCTCTTTCCAGCGGGAAAGGGCCAAATTTTTTTTCTGCCTTTCCCAAATATCATAGGCGTCGCTTTGACGCAAGAATAATCATAAAAATTTTAAAAGGGTTTTAATCTAAAGGTAGCTCGATGAAAAAGGTAAGCTTCCAGCTAAAAAATACACACTGCTCGGGGAACCCACCTGCAATAAGGTGGGTGCCATCACGACCGCTTTAGGCTTCCTCCAACAATTAAGGGAGGCTTGCACACCACGGAAAGAATCACGGCCCCTAAAAAATTAGCATCGGTTCTCCGGCATTTATGAATACCAAGGCCGGAAGCTTACTTTTCTAGGATAACATATTTGATCGCCCACCCGCTAGTGGGTATGTGATACACGTATGCAATTGAATTTCATTTAGTTTGAAAAGGTGTGCAGCGCCCCGGCCTTGCTCGCCAGTGGAACTGGTGAGGGCAGGATGCCCGAACCCGTAGCGAAAATTTTGCCATGGATGGCGTAAAAATTGAGCGGTCCTCTGGCTCTTATATCCGACACGCCGGGCCTACATGCTTCCTAAATGAAAATCCTATAATTGTGCATAACACATAGCTACAAGTGGATTTCCCCTTGGCAGTATGACATCCACATGGCATGACATTCAAATGAGCGAAGAAACCAAAGCACAAACAGCCCAACTTTACGTCGTTGCAACCCCCATAGGCAATCTCAGCGATGCCAGCCCACGCATGCGGGAAGTTTTAAGCCAGGTAGATGTCATTGCCGCTGAAGATACGCGGACCTGTCAAAGTCTACTACGCTTACTCGAAATTACTGCCAAAAATTTAGTCTCGTATCATGATCATAACGAAAAAGAATTTGCGCCAAAATTATGCGACCGAATTTTAAAGGAAAATATTAGCGTGGCCCTCGTCAGCGATGCCGGAACACCTTGTGTCGCTGATCCTGGTTATCGACTATTGCGTGAAGCCCACGCACGTGGAATTAAAGTCAGTTGCGTCCCCGGTACCAGCGCTTTAGCTGCGTTTTTAAGCGTCAGCGGCCTAAGACCTTTACCCTTGTTATTTTATGGATTTTTGCCAAATAAAAAGTCGCAAAAACTCGAGCTGTTTAGCGAGTGGCAGGAATTAGGTTCCACGACGACAGTTTTCTATGAGGCTCCGCAACGCATTGTAGAAAGTCTCAGCTTACTAGCGGAAATATTTCCTAAACAAAAAATATGTGTCGCCCGTGAGTTGACAAAATTCTACGAAGAAATAGTTCATGGTGAAGCCGAATCCGTAAGTGCGAATTTTGCACAACGCACTCTTATAAAAGGTGAGTTTGTTGTTGGGATAGAATTAGAGGGACAAGAGCAAAAACAAAAAGCACATTTCGATCAAGAGCAAGTTGTTCTTGAGCTGCAAAAGGCAGTTTTAGAATGTATTAGTGCAAATATGGGTACTAAAGAAATCCAACAAAATTTTGTCCAAGCGGGTCTTAGCAAAAAATTTGTCTTTGATTTTGTCGCACAACTGAAAAACAGTTTGGCCTGAAATTTTATCAGAAAAAAGCGACCCCACCGCGACTCGAACACGGATCGGCCATTTAGGAAACGGCTGTTTTATCCTGTTAAACTATGGGGTCCTAAGAGCTACTTAAAGACACTATAAATTCAAGAATGAGTCTCCGACGCTAACATAGCGGTAGAAGGCTTGCAATATGATTGTAATTTTCCTAGAATCCAGCCCCATGCGCATTCTCGTTATTCAACTCCGCCAGCTTGGCGACATACTTTTAACAACACCTTGCAGTCGTGCGTTAAGAAGCCACTACCCAAATGCCGAAATAGATTTTCTCTGCCACCCCATGGGAAAGAAAATTCTCAGCGGTAATTCTGATATATCTGAAATATTGACCTATGGTGAATCTCTTACAGAACAAATCACTTGTGCCATAAAACTCTATAAAAAACGCTATGACTTAATCTTTGATTTTATGAACAACCCCCGCAGTGCTTTGCTTACTTTTTTAGCACAAGCAAAAAACAGCGTTGCATTTGCATCCTCGCGGAATTTTTTTTACAAAACAATCATCAATAAATCATCCGAGCTACAATATATTGTTAATGAAAAATTCCTTTTGTTAGAAAGTTTCGGCATTCCTTGCGGCGAAATCCAGTTAATTTTACCGACATCAGAACGTGATAGGCTCTTTGCCGCAGATTTTTTG
Organism: Oligoflexales bacterium; assembly: GCA_018060885.1. Classification (GTDB taxonomy): domain Bacteria; phylum Bdellovibrionota_B; class Oligoflexia; order Oligoflexales; family JAGOVF01; genus JAGOVF01. Next base: position 3,120 of record JAGOVF010000118.1, read on the forward strand.
GGGCGCTTAAAAAACAAAAAAGAAAAACGCCTCATCATTATCAGCCCGACCAGCAAACGTGACGTTAGACTCTGGGCTTTAGAAAATTTCGTCGCTTTGGCTACGAATTTAATCCGCGAACACCACGCTGAAATCATTTGGCTCTGGGGACCCGGCGAAGAAAGCACTATCGATACCGCCATGCAACTCTGTCCTGAGCTTAGTATTAAAGCACCAAAGACTACTTTTGCGCAGATGTGCGCTCTAATGCAATGCTGTGACCTTTTTATTGGCGGCACAAATGGTCCTAGCCATGTTGCGGTAGCTGCGAAGCTTCCGAGTTTGCAACTACATGGCCCGACTTATGCTCGGTCGTGGAGCCCATTAAATATTTCCCATCGTGCTATTTCAGCATCTGGCAACCCAGACAAACTATCAGCTGATTTAAACGCTATTACTCTTGATGATGTACTTAGTGTTTTAAAAGATTTTTGGCCAACTATTGATGCCAGAAAAAAGGAATTAGAAAATTGTTAAGCCCAAGCTCTAAGAAATATAAGCTTCTAATAAAAAATTATCTTCGATAAGAGTCAGTTCACGATCTTTCAAAATTATTTTTCTTTGCTCTCCGGCATCTAAAACAAAGGGTACTCGTCCGCCACCAATCATAATTTCTGTCGAATAGAATAAATGCAATTTATCTACTGATCCAGCCTGCAAAAACACTTGATATAAACCTGCGCCGCCTTCGACTAACAAACTGAATACACCCTGCATATAGAGCTGTATTAGAACAAATTCCAACGCCTCTCTTGGTAGAATTTTTTCTTTAGCAAGTTCAGCATCAATAAAAATAGCACTGATTTTAAATTCAGGCTGAGCCTCAAGCATTTCAGTTTTAATACGTTCAAAGTTTTTTTGAATTAAAGCGCTATCTGGCAAAACCCAAAAAACTTGGCGCTTACTTTTCAAACTCTCGATGTTTTGCCAAGCTAAGCTACTTAAAATTTGTGCTCTCGGATCAAATAGCACCAATTTCGGATCGCGAATTTGTATGCCTTGCTCAGCAAGTTTTGCATAACGCACATTTAAATTCGGATTATCTAAGATGACTGTTTTGGGTCCGACAACAATTGCATCATACTTTTGGCGTAGAAAGTGACCATACAGTCTCGACATGTCATTCGAAATAAATTTTTTCTGATCACCATGATAGGCTATTGAGCCATCTAGACTCTGCGCCGCTTTGAGCGCAACAAAAGGACGTTTATGATTAAAATGGTGGAAAAAGACATCATTTAGTCTTCGAGCTTGAGCTTCATCCCCAAACGCTTGTTCGACTTCTATGCCTGCAGCTTTTAATATTGCTATACCTTTCCCCGCTACCAAAGGATTAGGATCTTGCACTGCATAAACAACTTTTTTAAATCCCAATTTAGAAAGATGCAATGCGCAGCTAGGCGTTTTCCCCTGATGGGCACAAGGTTCCAAAGTCACGTATAAAACTGCATCTTTCCATTTATGGGTCAAACCTTGATCTTGAAGCATTTGAATTAAATTTTGCTCTGCATGTGCTGAGCCATATTTTAAATGGGCGGCAGTAGCCACAAAACGCGATTGCGAGTCCAATAAGGTAGCGCCTACTAAAGGGTTGGGAGAAACTTGTCCAAGGCCTTTCAAAGCGACATCAAATGCAAGCTGCATGGCTTTTGCGGCCTGGAATGGCTCTTCAAAATTGGGCCGCGACCAATTAAGCAATTGCTGATCAAGTGTATGAGTATTTAATTTAATGGACAAAACAAGGCGTCCTTTCATTGCTCTTTTAATAGCCCGGAAAAGTCCGCATTCCAAGTTTGAATTTATAGTGGAAAATATTAAGTGTCTAAATTATAGCCGCTCTGTGTTTACAAAAAGAACAGTTTTTTGTTTTTAAATTATATGAATAAATATTTAAAGGCTCATCATTTAACCCATGTAAAAAATAGTTTCACTAATTACAGCCAGATACAAAGGAGCTTCTTTCATTACTACTCGCTCTCCAATTAACCTTTTTTTAAAAAGATAGTGGCATGCGTTCTGCATTACTGAGAGTACATGTTCCTCCTTACCTCCTTTTTGGGGATCAAAGTAGCGACTTTGATCCTTTTTTCCCCCTCTCTAAGCAATGCCTCTCAATCTCAAAAGTGTCTTTTTCCCCAAATAACTTCCACATTAACTGTTAAGCTGTTATGATTTTATTCAATTATCTCAATTGAATAGATAATAACATTTATTATATGAAAGGGGCCTTTCCTATGAAGCTCGAATCCAAACTATTAAAGACCACTTTACTATCCTTATTGCTTACACAGGGAGCTTTTCTGAGCTCTAAGTCTTTCGCTTTCGTTGGAGCAGAGGTTGCGGTCGGTAAACGAAATTATTCATTTAAGGACACTGGCGATACGACTACGAAAACAGACGCTACTGAATTTCGAGCGGCTGTTTACCTTGATCCGATTCCATTGGTACCAGTTGCATTCGGTGCGGTCCTAAGTTCAATAGCTTCCGAAAAGAAAGATGACTTTTCCGCCATGAAAGGTCTCACTTTTGGCTTAGGAGTTAAAGCTTGGTTTCCTCTCGGCGATCTTAAACCATATGCGAAACTTACCTATAATCTATATGGCAAATTTACCGACGATGATAGCGCCTCTGACATAGTTTACGACGTCAAAGGCCTGCATATGGGCGCTGGGCTAAGTTGGTCCCCCCTCCCATTGATCGCAATCTTATTAGAGTGCGATATTGCAAGCAGCGAAGACTTTGAAACTACTGAAGCAAAAGTTGGTGGCGTCGACGTATCTAAATCTGCTCTTGATTTGAAATCTAGTTCAATGGCGTTTTTGCTAGGAGCCGAAGTGGGGTTTTAGAGATTTTTTAGTTAATCCACTTTATAAATGATTTTATTGCGCCTGGTCTCTCGTCAAATCTTGATGATAGGCTTGGCGTTTTTTTTCAATCCGTTCCTCTTTAATATAATGCTCTAATGCTGACTCTCCGCTTCGCATATCTACTACGGGGCTCTCGCCAAATCGATCGCGCTTTACCATTGTTTTGCTTTGCTGATAGGTCGCACAAGAGAGAGAAAACGTAAAAAATATATATATAAAAATTATTCTCATTTTTAGTGCTTGCTGCATTTTACCTCCCCTGTGAGATATATTTCGGTGTAATTTGTTAGAACCTTAGAGCTAGACTTGAAAACGTCAGTTAAAACTTCTTTGAACATCAATATTTTCTTGGTAAAATCGAACAAATTTAAACAATCCTCTTTTAAACCAATCTAGAACAAGGAGTTCAATGCGATGGAAAATAAGTTTAACAAACTTACACGTAATCTTTTATTAAGTTTGATACTAAGTATTTCATCGCAACTTATAGCAAGCGAATTAAACTTATCAAATATAGATCCCATGGAGATTCGCCTGACAACATGGGTTGAGAATCAAGATGCGACTTTGCGCTATACCTATAGAGCTCAATCTTTTGCTTATAATTCTGCATGTGGCGATTTTGGCGGCGTGGAAATTATTTTTAGTTCAAATTATGGCCTACAGAAATTTCTAAGCGCGATTAGTGACTGGGCCTATTTTTTGCGAAAACTGGATTTCGAAGATGTGTTTTGTGTAAAAAGAACCACCGACAAAGAATTTATGATCGTTAATGTCGATGGCTGGATTTTAGGGGAAATAAGCTACGAAGATCCCATTTAATTTTCTAAACTTTTAAGTTATTACAAAATTAACTAGGTAAATCCTGCCTGCCGAGCATGATCATGTGGTGGTAGAATAAAGCTATCCCCACAAATGCGAGGCTTCATGATCATTACAAAGTTGCAATGCCAGTTGCAAGGAGACAATAAATTATCTACTTACCATTTTATGAGTGGCAGCGGCGCATATCGTAATATTTTTTTCTATGACTGCGACGAAAAGAACAGTCTAACTATACTCGATGCTTTGCAATTTTGTTTTCAAAAGAATCATGAAACAAAATTTGCAGAGGTTTACTTGCAGTTTCGTGACGACGCTGGAAGTCTTTGGGACCTTCATCGCAAGCAACAGGACATCGAATATTTTCGCAATCAAATTAAAATCGAGACCAAGAATATTCGTGAGTCAATGCTTGCGGCTATTTTAGACCTCGATGTTTCGCAAGCAAACGGAGACTATTCGGCGAGCCAAACTTATGATTTTTTTGCAGTCCACGATATAGCAGAAACGTTCCACGCCAAAAGAATCCCATTAAATTTAGATCAAAACATCTATACTGAACTAAATTTGGATTATGAATTTTCAAATATCTACAATCAATTGAGTCGTAATATCGGTGGAAAACTCCTTAAACCTCAAGATTATATTTCATTTTGTCGAAAATCTTACGAAATGTATCTGCGTCACCTCGAACTGCATAAGGTCTATCAGAATGCGCATTTGGAAATCAATTTCTCACAACGCAGTCCAATAGAGGCCAGTCGTCTATTTAGTGAAATTCAATTGATAAATTGCATAGATCAAAATTTGAAACAAATTGAAACACTAAACGACAAGCTTAGAATATTACGATCCAACATAGAGTTTCTTGAAGAGAAAATTGACTCACTAAATCTAGAGAGTAACGAAACAAACGCCGATGAAGCGCCTTGGCAACAAATTTCTGAACTACTTGCTGAATTGCGTGTCAGCGAAGCCATCGTCGCCGCAGTTCAAAATGTCGAAGAAGGACCCATAAATAATATAGAAGGACATCTTCAAAAGTTCCAAAACCGAATTCAAACTACTTCAGGTGCAATTGCAAAGTTTGTCCTAGAGCTTGAGAATTGCCAAACCGACATCAACAATAACATCATCAATCGTAAAACCATCTTGAGAGAGAACGAAAAATTACAAGACGAGTTTAGAAAAAAGGAACCTATTGAACTTTTACTCAATGGAATTAAAAAAATATTACCGCTTAAACTCCGCGATAAATTTCCCGAACAAAAAACTCCCTCAATAAGTCCATCAGACGCGCAGTTGCAAAATATGGTTGCCCTATGTACCAAGCTAGGCGCAACGCGTCGCAGCCTTGAAAAAATTAAAGATTTTGGACAATTGCAGCCAGATCTGTTAAACGCCAGCTTGCGGAATTTTCGCGATGAGTATGAACAACTTATAAGTCACAATGCTCAACTCAGGCAGCAGTGGCTTGAACTCGTGCAAAAATATGATTTAGATGTCAATTTAAGCATCGATGATTTGATGCAACACTTAAAGGTTATCACTTATCATCGCGAACTAAGTGAGAGTCGCCAAAGGCATGCGGAAACTTTCGAAAACTACAAACAGTTACTGCAACAGCTTCGATTAGAGCTCGAACAATGGCAGAATTCCACTGATTCGATCAAAGCCCAAAAAGTTGATAATGCGCAAGCAATACTCAATGAAGCTCGTTCGATAGTAAGATTCAAATATGAAAAAGAAAAACTTCTACAACACTACAATGAGCGTACGGCAAACCAACATGTACCGGGCTTAGTAAAAAAATTTCTCGAAAAGGAACGCGAAAATCTTTTACGCGAGTGGGCTCAGCTATGGCAATCAATATCAAGTCAATCTTATGATATTAATGATAAAAATTCCGAATCCAACTTAATTGCCGCACAAAAACTAGAAGCTCTGCAAAACTTAAAAGGCTATCGCTCAGCAGAACAGCCTTTTATTCCGATAGAAAAAATTCTTTCGGAAGGTGCGCCCATTCAGACCTTCTTATGCCAGCAATTGAACTTTGATGAACAAACTCACTATCAACGCTTTGCGAAGTTGCTCCAAAGCTTACAACGACAAAACTGCTACCTCTTTTTTAGTCAAAATAAAAAACTCTTTGAAGCAGTGACGAAAGCTGGATGTGGCCAAATTTTGCAGCAGAATCATCGCGGTTTAGATCCCTCGCGTTCTCAAGTCGATAAGCAGCCTAATTCAACCTACCTCAACCAAGCTAAAAGTTCTCAAGCACAGCTGCGACAAAACGAACTTTTAACTCCTCGAGCGAAAAAAGCACTCGAAATATTCAATCAAAGTATAAAAAAACAACCGATCGGCAAATAGACCCAGTCTTTTTCGCTATATATAACCAGCTGTTTTCATTTAATAAATTATAGATCTACCATCTTGGCAAAAATCAACGACAAAAAAAAGTCAATTTATGAGTGAGATTATCTAAACTTATAACAACTTTCTCCGATGTATATTGACATGTTGGTAATCAGTTCAAGGTGAGATACCGAAGACGCAATTACCGAAGTTCAACTCACTAAGGGGGAATATCTATGTTACAAGCAGTTGCAAGTGCCAAAAAGGCGCCGAAACGAAGAAAGAAAGCCGCAAAGAAGAAAGTTGCTGGCAAGAAGCCTGCTAAAAGAAAAGCAGCTAAGAAAAAAACAGCTCCAAAAAAAGTTGTTAAAAAAAGAAAGGCAGCTCCAAAAAAGGCCGCTCCAAAAAAAGTTCGCCGCAAAAAGGCCGTAAAAAGAAAAGCAGCTCCAAAAAAAGCTCGCCGCAAAAAAAAATAATCCAAAAATAAAAGTCCCTTAGCTGAAGTTAAAAACTCAGACTCAGGGACTTATCTCCCTCCAAGCACTTTGATTTCCTTTGACAAAATCTACTTGAAAAGTTACAAAATCGGCCTTTCTTTCATCCAATTCTTTGGGAGGACCGCCTTTGGATATCGTTATACTTATTTCTCTTTGTGGTGTACTTGCTCTCATAGCTGCCGCGGCCTTTGCCCAAAAAGTTTTAGCGATCAAAATTGATGGGACCGCAGAAGAAGTCAAAAGATTCAATTTCATTTCAGGTGCCATTCAAAAAGGTGCCATGGCATTTTTATCGAAAGAGTACTTTTACGTAAGTGCCTTTGTTATTGTTTTCGCTGTAATTATCGGATTTTCTCTCGATCACACAAGTACAGATACTGTCAATGAAGGTTGGCTAACCGCTTTTTCTTTTGTAACAGGTGCCGTGATCTCAAGTATTTCGGCATTTTTAGGTATGCGCATCGCAACCAAAGGCAACGTGCGCACGACAATACGAGCTCGTATTAGCCTCACTGAAGCTTTTCGCGTAGCTTTCAACTCAGGGTCGGTGATGGGTTTTGCTTTGGCAGGTCTTGCGGTTCTAGGATTATTATTGATTAGCTTATTTTTTCTGAACATTGTTGAAGATCCTTATTTAGCGATGGAAATAGCTGCGGGTTTTGGTCTCGGCGGCTCAACTGTCGCACTATTTGGGCGCGTCGGTGGAGGTATTTATACGAAAGCGGCCGATGTTGGCGCTGACTTAGTCGGTAAGGTTGAAGCTGGAATTCCTGAAGATGACCCACGGAATCCTGCGGTTATTGCGGACAATGTTGGTGACAATGTCGGAGATATTGCAGGAATGGGTGCGGACTTATTTGGATCTTGCGCAGAAGCCACTTGCGCAGCTCTTGTTATTGGAGCAACCGCAGCTGCAATTATTGACGGAGGAATGTCCTCTCTCTTGTTTCCTATTCTAGTAAGCGCTGTCGGTATCCCAATTTGCTTAGTTACCAGTTTGTTTGCACGCGTTAAACCTGACGCGACTTCAGTAGAACCTGTATTAAAAAACCAATTACTCATTTCGACAATATTAATGGCAATCGCGATGTATTTCATCACGAAGTCGTTTATGGTCGAAAGTTTTGTTCTAGGCGACAAGTTAGTTACCAACGACGGCGTATTGTACTCTCTACTCAGCGGCTTAATCTCTGGTCTTATGATCGGCTACATCACAGAATACTACAC
>JAGOVF010000252.1 GCA_018060885.1 Oligoflexales bacterium
ATGACTCAGTCATCTTGAGCAACGCGAAAGATCCTTCACTCCGTTCAGGATGACACTCACTCCGTTCAGGATGACCCAAAGCCTAATCTAGCACAACTTTTTGATAGCCATTTTGAGAAATGAGTCTATTAAAATGACCTAAAATATCGTCACGCCGCTTCAACATTGCACGAATTTCATTGTCCGTAGCAAATTCACCAATTTCGTCTTTAACTGTGGCAAAGTCTATCTTTTTAAGTGCATCGTAAGTAGAGCGTCGGACTGTATTGAGCGAATATCCAAATACGTCCACGCCTTTAAGAGTTACTTCAGTAGCTTCGCGAAATCCTGCGGCGCTATCAATTAATACGGGCGTTGAGGAACCATCAACCCAATGTCTACCCCAGAGGAAATTATCAACATGACGATCACCATTTTTCATCATGTAATCAAATATTCTGGTGTCCGAGAGAAAAAGCTCTTTTTCTAGACAGCAGAACTGAGTACGCGCTACTTTTTTAAGACCAGTCGCGTCAGGCACTAAATATAATAAAGCACCTTCTGCCCAAGTTTTAAATGCAACATCAAAATTTCGTCGATAAGAAACTGGCGGTACAAAGTCCATGCGCAGCATAAGATTTACTCGATAGCCAACGTATTCCATACTAACGCGATTCCAACCATCACCATCGCCAAAGGGGCGAGGTTTCCACAGCGCTTCGCGTACCTGACCATTGGCCTCATTTTTCACTGCGACTTTATAGAGTTGGTTTTTATTGCCATCGGCGCTAAAAGCTTCTGCCCGAATTGTCTTACCAACAAAAAGATCTTCGGTAATGGCGTCATGAGCGGCTATTCTTTTTTCACTAGTCAAAAAATCTTTAATGAGAAAGCAATGCTTAGCAAATGCATTGGGTGCAAAAAATAAAATTGAAATTAATATAATATTTATAAGGTGCATGATTCTATCGCCTCACTTATGTCAAAATCTTTTTGTTTACTTTTATTTAGTCGCGACTCTAAAAAATCATTCAGTCGTTGTTTTACCTGACTGCGATTTTTTGTATTTTGTAACATCGACACCATACTATTAACATCTGCATTGATATCTACCCCGTTAGAAGCCTTACGCAAATTGAATATTTGGCTGGGCAATAAAAATGTAATACGGCTATCTGCAAGCGACTTCAAAGCTAAAATAGAATGTGAAATCTCTTGGCCTAATTTATTACTTTTAGAAAGAATCGCATCCATAATTGAAAAAATCTTATCAATAATTGGCCGCAATATCCGATCAGACGCATTTTTCGGCATAACTGCGCTTATTGAATTTGGTCTGTTCGTTGGATCCAACAACTTTCTTATTATTTTAAAACTTTGTTCATCGATGGGTGTGTGCAGTAGACGGGCACTTGCTTTAATGACTGCTGGATTTTGCAGTGCATTGATAAAAGCTTTATAAGAATGCGCCCGCAATACTTTTACAGCTTTCGCTCCAGCAGGAACAACTAAAACGCCCGCCGCTGCCACATTAATAAAGCGCCTGATTTTATCAACCCCAAGCATTTGAAAGTAATTTTGCTCTCCGACTAAAAGACGATTATAAGTGTCTTCGCTTTTCGATATGTTGTGATTTAATTGGGCCATTGAATAGCTAATTTGTATGCTCACCATTTGACGCTGATGAGAAATTTCGTCCAGAGCCATCGATGCGACTCCGCCAACGAAACCAAAAAAATCGATCACAAAAGATGCAACATCTAATGCGTCATAATTCCAAAATTTGTATATCGGTGTACTTTCTCTTTTTCTATCATCTTCAGCATATTGATTGGTAAGGCAATATCCAAGCGCAAATCTTTCAAGGCGATTGAGCTCAGAATTCTGAAATTTTTCTGTCATGCGAATTTTTTTATTATATTGAACAAATTTCTCATGAGCAAAGCGGTTAAAAGCCATCAAACTTATGTCATCAAATAGACTCAATGCTTCGTTAAGGGTTGCATTGTCATTAACCAGTTTTAGAACTTCAATAAATTTTGGACGTTTTATTTTCGAATTAAAGCATAAAGCATTTAAACCATCATCAATTAGGCTCAATCTTTCTTCAACTTGGTCTAAGGGCTCACTCAACCAAACAGCTATGCTTTTGCCAGTTAAACTTCTCTTTTGGCTTTCAAATTCTTGACTATAATAATTGAAATTCTCATTTTCAAAGTGGTTCACTAAATCGAGATTATCAATAGCGGAGCACGACCAGTTACTTGGAAGGAGCTCAGGCACAGACTGAATGACGCCCCAGTCAAATTTATTCCCAACTTGTTTTGCTAAGGTCGCTTGCCAAGTAGATTTGCGTATAAGTAATTCAGCTTTCTGAGCCAACATTACTTCAATCATACTCGTCCACTGCTGCGTCCAATATTCTCGCATTGCTAATGCTTGAAAAGTTGGGTCACTATCAGGATTGTTCTTTTTAAAAATCGACTTAGCGCCTTCACTTAGAACTGAAAAAGCCTTATTTGCCTCCCCCAGCAAAGAGCGGCTTTTCCCGCGTGTTAGCTTTGCAATTTTTGGATCCTGACACATCGTTTTAATATCTTTATTTCCGAAGCTTTGTTCAGAAATTTGAAACTCCCCTAAATCAGGATCATGATGTTGTTTATGAACAAAAGAATCCTTAGGAAATTCTGAATTTTCAAGTGCAGTGCATTGATGAACTGCGAGGCGTAGTTCTAGAAGACAGCTTTCTTTGATGCGTTCTTCATCGCCTTCTGAATAACAAGAAAAAGCCGAATCTATTTTTCTGAAAAGAAAATTCGCCGAAATAGATCGAGAAGAGCGAGAGCTTTCAGTTACGTTAAAAAGGCATTGTTGCAGCTGGTTAGAAGCTTCGCGAAATTGCTGGTTTAAATTCGGTACTGGAAAAGTCGCGAGCTTAGTCTCAACACCCTGTTCCTCGACTGAGCATGAGCCTATGAC
>JAGOVF010000120.1 GCA_018060885.1 Oligoflexales bacterium
TCTTTGAGCTTTGCAACAACTTCACCTCCCTTTAGCGGGTGCTTTTGCATATTTTTCGGCGAGCCCTGCATATGCATGGCGATAAAATTCAAATGATCTACCTTTGCAAGCCTCTAAAGTAGAGAAAATTCTAAAACACCTTTAATACAATTGACATAATCAATTCCAAACTCTTCTACTGCTCGCAAAATAGTTTCCGGTCTATAGCTATCCACACTGATTTTAATATTTTTGCAGTTTTGCTTAATTGCTGAAAGCGCTGGCCCTAATCTTTCCCATTCAGTCTTTGCGTCTATTGGCTCAGAACCAGGGCGAGATGACTCTGCTCCAATATCGAGTATATCAGCGCCTTCTTTTTCTAATTTTAGAGCCTGTTTTAGAGCTGCCTCAGGGGAGTAGAAATTTCCACCATCGGAAAAAGAATCGGGCGTAACATTAATTACGCCCATGATTTTAGTTGTATTGTAGTTAAATTCTCTAGCTATCATGTCCCTTGGGGAACTGTATTAAAGTGCCTTGCATGCTTGTCTTCAGACGAATCTTTTTCTTCGTCACCAACGCGAGCAACTTTCTGTAAGTTCTTAATCGTTTCTTTTTGTTTTGCAAGACGATCTGCATGTGCTTCATGGTCTTCGTCGGTTAAGACACTTTCACCAGCAGCAAGTTTCACTAGCTCATCATGGTTTATTGTTTCTTTGACTAAGAGCGCATCTGCTATTCTTTCTAATGCTTGGCGGTGCTCAGTTAAAATTTTAAAAGCACGTTTGTAGCCCTCTTCGGTAAAACGTCGAATTTCAGAATCGATGACTTCGAGTAATTTTTCTGAGTGGTGCAAAGATTGCCCAATTTCTCTGCCTAAAAATACTTCTTGCGAGTTCTTATCTAGACTTAGAGGCCCAATTGCATCGCTCATACCCCAGTTACAGACCATTTGCCGGGCTATTTCTGTAGCTTTTTTGATGTCATCGCCAGCTCCCGTCGTGCGGCGATTATAGACTAACTCTTCAGCTGCTCGGCCACCCATTGCGTAAGCAATCATGCCCTCTGCATATTCTCTTGAAATAGTGAGGCGATCTTCTTCTGGCAACATAACCGTCACACCTAATGCATGCCCTCGCGGAATGATCGTGATTTTGTGAACGGGATCGGCACCTTTTACATTCATACCAACCAAGGCGTGGCCGGCTTCGTGTATAGCAGTGTTGCGTTTTTCTTCTTCAGACATCAACATACTTCGACGTTCTGGACCCATTAGGATTTTATCTTTAGCGAGTTCGAAATGATTCATATGAATAAACTCATCTTGGCGCCGCGCCGCAATTAAAGCCGCCTCATTTACTAAATTTTGTAAATCGGCACCAGAAAGTCCGGGGGTTCCGCGCGCGATTTTGTTTAAGTCGACATCTTTATCGAGGGGAGTTTTTCGCGTATGAACTCTTAAAATTCCAATACGACCTCTAATATCGGGCTTCGGCACAACGACTCTTCGATCAAAACGACCTGGTCGCAATAACGCAGGATCCAAAACATCTACGCGGTTAGTAGCCGCGATGATAATGACGCCTTCATTTTCTTCAAATCCATCCATCTCTACGAGTAATTGGTTGAGTGTTTGTTCTCTCTCATCGTGACCACCGCCAAGGCCTGCACCACGGTGGCGACCGACAGCGTCAATCTCATCTATAAAAACAATGCAGGGGGCATTTTTTTTCGCTTGTTCAAATAAATCTCGAACGCGGCTCGCACCGACACCAACAAACATCTCGACGAAATCAGAGCCTGAAATACTAAAAAACGGAACGCCCGCTTCTCCAGCTATCGCCTTTGCGAGCAAAGTCTTTCCAGTTCCTGGAGATCCAACAAGTAACACTCCCTTAGGAATGCGTGCGCCTAATTTTGAAAAGCGCTTTGGGTCTCTTAGAAAATCAATAATTTCGACTAACTCTTGCTTTGATTCTTCGATGCCAGCAATATCTTTAAAAGTGACTTTAGTTTTACCCTCTGGCATGAGCTTGGCGCGGCTTTTCCCAAACGACATTGCTTTACCGCCACCAACTTGAAGTTGGCGCATAAACAAAAAGAAAATAAAAAGAATTAACAAAACCGGTAAAGATTGAATTAATAAAGTCTTCCAGATTCCAGCTTCTTCTGGTGGTTTGAAATTAATCGCAACACTATTTTCTTGTAGCATTTTTCGAATTTCAGCGTCGTATTGGACATAGCTTTTAAAGGTTGTTTGATCGGCACGCTTTCCGGTGATGTTGTTTTCTTGGATAGTTACTTCCACCACTTTATTTGTGCTGCTGGCTGGCAGCTGCACTGCTTCAACAAATTCATGATATTTTAACTCTGCTGGCTCTGCCCCTGGTTTAACAAGAGTGTTTAACAATAAAAAAAGTAGCATTACAGCCAAGAATGCCACGATAAACTTTGTATATTGATTAGGACGATTTGTAAGTTTAGCCATAAGACGAAATCCTTTCTGTAGTCGAACTCTCTAAAAGTCCATTGTACTGGATTTTCCCCAAAAAAACTCGCAAAACTAGCTTAATTTTTTCAAATGCGGTGCAATTTAGATCCTTCGGCTTTGCCTCAGGATGACGGGTCGTCATTCCGACAGTTCGCACGTCATTCCGACTGTTCGCACGTCATTCCGACTGTTCGCACGTCATTCCGACTGTTCGCACGTCATTCCGACTGTTCGCACGTCATTCCGAGAGCAGCGAGGAATCTGGCAGTTCACTTTAGATCCTTCGGCTTCGCCTCAGGATGACGGGTCGTCATTCCGACTGTTCGCACGTCATTCCGAGCGCAGCGAGGAATCTCTCTCAAGCATCGGCCAAACAAAGCAATCCGTCTCAAGTTCCTGAAGCTGCAAATCTCGATTTGTACAGATATAGTATTTGTTTCTAATAAATAATCCAAAAGCGACCGAATCTACTTCAAAGACTAATGCGGTCTCTCGATCAAGCAAGGAAATACAATTTGCCTGAAAAATCTCTTTTAAAGATATTTTGTGGGGCCGTAGCCACCAAACCAGAGCTCGACGCGAAGGTGGTTGATAAATACGCAGTTCACAAGGCGGGTCGCTCTGCGGGGCTTCACTAAGCACCTTTACTTCTCCTATAGAACTAGAAAAATTGACACAGCCGCCTGGAAATAAAAGTTCCTTAAATTCAACTTGTTTTAATGGCTGACGCTTCTGTCTTTGCCTATGATTCGTAACTAGAATGTCAGCAGAGCCAGATTGTTTGCTAAGTTCTGCATCTAATTCGTAACTCAGTCTCTGTTTAGAGAAAATAACCCGCCATGTCTTATCCATATCTAAGGACCAAACAGAATTTTTTGCGGCGCTGCTCATCACCTGTGTGGCAATTGCTGCGATTTTTTTTCGGCTGAGCGCTTCTCGTGGCAATTTAAAAACTTCAAAAAAAAGGCCAACGACTTCTTCTGGAGCAAATTCTTTAGCAAAATCGATAAAGAACTGACGGGCTAGGCTTTTGCAATCAATATAGGCGGCCGAAATTTTACCAAAATAATCAATGCGCTTTTGGGCAATATTATCTACTTCTTCAGCTAGTTCGACAATACGCTTTGCCGCGCCATAATGCAGTTCTTCAAGAACAGGCAGCACTTGCAAACGAATGCGATTTCTATCGTACTTCAATGAAGAATTGCTGGAATCTTCACAGTAACTTTGGTCAAACGTAGTTAAACAAGCTAACAATTCGTTCTTTGAAACAGAAAGCAAAGGGCGATAATAGTTACCTTGCCATTTGCGCATTCCGATAAGTTTTGCCGCCGAACTGCCCCGAGTCATTCTTAAGAGGATAGTTTCTGCTAAGTCTTCCAGATGATGGGCCAAGGCTACTATCCAGCCCTGAGAAATAAGCTCTTGAAAAAAATCATAACGCAGACTTCTCGCCCATTCTTGAACTCCCTGATTTTTACGTGGAAAAAGCCCTTCGTTTTTGACCTGAGAAAATAGTTGGCAGCCAAATTTTTTTGCTAAATTTGCAACAAATTCCGCATCTCTATTCGAGTCAATGCCGCGGAGTCCATAATTTATGTGCACAAGCGCTAGTGGAAATTTTTCGGAAGAAAGGTCATTAAAAGCATGCAAAATACGCGATAAAGCTACTGAATCCGCCCCACCAGAGCAGGCGACCGCAATTCCTTGATAAGCTTTTACTCTTTCAAGAATTTTGTCTTTTTCTAAAATTGAAAAAATTTTTTCAAGATGAGTCACGTTGTAATGGCCTAATATTTATATATTTTTTAAAATATTTTATTGTTTTTTATAAAATAACTTAAGTTTTTAATAAAAAACACGATGTTTACCTTGAAATTTTCGCAAGAAGTTTCGCCCAAGACAAGGTGTTTTGGGCCTCAATTTTCAAGGAGGAACATCTTATGTCCATGCGCATTCGTACAAACGTCGCCAGTTTAACCGCACAACGCCACCTTTCCAACAACCAAACCAACACCCAGCAAAGTTTCGAGCGCCTCTCGTCAGGTTACCGCATCAATAAATCTTCAGATGATGCCGCCGGTCTTGCCGTATCTGAAAATTTGCGTGGAAAAATCGTTGGTAACAACCAAGCAAAGCGCAATGCCAATGACGCCATTTCCCTCGTGCAAATCGCCGAAGGCAGCATGAATGAGATGAGCAACATTTTAATCAGATTGCGCGAGTTATCTGTGCAAGCTGCATCAGACACCATAGGTGATTCTGAGCGAAGCTATTTGAACAAGGAATATACGCAGCTGGTAGACGAGGTAGATCGTATTGCAGGCAGCACTGAATTCAACGGTCGCATGCTCTTCCAAGAAGAAGATGTTGATCAATATGTCATTCAAGTCGGTACTAATGCAAGCGAGCCAGAAGACAATAAAGACACCATCACTATTGGTCTGGAAGGTTTGAGATTTAATTCTGAAGACTTAGGACTTGGCAAAGAAGCAGAAATTGGCCCTAAAGAATCTGGAGAATCCGGCCCAGATCGCGAAGAGATTGCGAGCCGACTAGGTGTTATTGATACAGCTCTTAATCGTTTTGCGAAAGAACGCGCCAACCTTGGCTCTATCCAAAGCCGTTTGCAGTCTTCGATCAATAACCTCAGCATCACAGTTGAAAATATGGAAACAGCGAAGAGCCGTATTCGTGATGTCGACTTTGCTGAAGAAACAGCGAACCTCACACAAGCACGCATACTCAGCGCTTCCAACTTAAGCGTTTTAACTCAGGCAAATCAAGGTCCAGAAATGGCGCTGCAACTATTGGGTCGCTAAGAAAAATGGATTTTTTAAACAACTAGCCCCTCAAGGAGGACATCATGGGACTTAGAATTAAAACAAATGTGGACTCATTAATTGCACAAAGAAAACTATCTGAAAACTCAATGAAGGTTTCAGAATCACTTGAGAAGTTGTCCTCGGGACAACGCATCAACAAGTCCGCAGATGATGCCGCAGGACTTGCCGTTTCCGAAAGAATGCGGGCCAGAACACGATCACTGGAAGTTGCAAAACGTAACGCCAACGATGGTATAAGTTACATCCAAGTTGCTGAAGGTGGGCTTAACGAAGTTACAAACATTGTGGTTCGTATGCGCGAGCTCGCGTCACAGGCCGCATCAGACACCATAGGTAACAGAGAAAGAACGTTTCTAGATAAAGAATTTCAACAGCTACGATCTGAGGTTGGCCGTATTGTGGAGTCTACGGAATTTAATGGTAGCCGCGTACTGTCGCCAGAAGACAATAAACCCATCAAAATATTTGTCGGTGCTTCAAACCGAGCTAGCGACGCAAATGGCGATGCACCTGAGATAGATGAAGACAATAATCCTGACGTCGTCACTATTGACCTCGCTGATCTCGATACTTTGCGTCAGTCTTTGGGCGACATCACGGAACAAGATATTGCAGTCGCTCCAGAAGATTTGGAAGCCGGAACTGCCGAAGACCTCGGCCCAGAGGGGACAGAGGACGTCTTTAACAGACTTGACACGGCACTAAACTCAATCGCATCCTACCGAGCGACTTTAGGATCAGTGCAATCTCGATTAGGAAGCACAATTACGAACATCGACATCACCAACGAGAACTTAAATGCTGCCGTCAGCCGCATTCGCGATGTGGACTATGCTTCAGAAACTGCAAAGTTTACCCAGGCGCGAATTCTCCAAGCTGCGGGTATGTCAGTTATGTCGCATACTTCGAGCAATCCAGAGATGGTTCTTTCACTTTTGAAATAATACGATTTTATCTCGGGATAGGTCTCTATCCCGAGTTTTTTTCAGATCCTTCGCTACGCTCTGGATGACGGTACTGCCGTCATTCTGACCTTGAGCATAGCGAAGGGGAAGAATCTCAAAGATCCTTTGCAGCGCTCTGGATGACACAGGCTCAGGGATGTGTAAAGAAAGAGAGATCCTTCGCTACGCTCTGGATGACGAACCTATAGTCATTCCGAGCGCAGCTACCGTCATTCCGAGCGCAGCGAGGAATCTCTGCACTTTTGTAGCTTGTCTACCCCGTAAATTTTGTGCTTAATGTGAAACTGTTAAACACACTATTTTTCGGAGGTATCTCTTGTACAAGATGATTTTAACTATCTGCTTTTTACTGCCTATAAATCATGCAATCGCAACTGAAGACAAAAACGCTACGGAAACAAAAGATGCAGCTTCGTCTTCTATAGACCTTGAAGCGTTAAAATCGCTGCAAAAAGATTTGAGTGGCTTTACTTACCTTAGTCTCGACTATACAAACACACGCAGTAAAAAAATCCGCAACAAAACAACTACGAGCAAAGGCAAAGCATATTTTTCTAAACCAAATTTTTTCCGCTGGATAAAAACTGAATCCGAAGTGATCTATAACGGCGAAAGCTTTTTTCAATACTCGCCTGAAGACAAAGCTGCTGTTCAATTCAATATCTCTCAAGGTGATGGAAAGCAAATTCACCAATTGATGAATTTATTTTTGAATTTTAACGAGCTACAAAATCTATATGAGATTAAAGAATTTAAAAATGGTCCGGAAATTGCCGAACTGAAACTAGTTCCAAAAATCAAAATCGAAGACTTAAGGCATGTGGATGTCAAAATTGATACGAAGAATAAACATCTTATGAGCATCCGCATGCAAATGAGAGATACTTTTTCTAGTTTTGAATTTTCCAACCACAATCACGAAAAAATCGCCGAAGGTGCTTTTGCCCTGCCAAAGGGCACGAAGATTAATAAATTTTAGTTGAATGTTTCACGAAATCTAACCAAATAAGATAAATTCAATTTTAACAAATAATTTATTAATTTTATTGCGTTATTATTTTTTCTTAACAAAAAATCAATCTCGCCGAAGTATCTGTTCTGAGGAGTACTTACACCACAATGGAGGTAGCAACGAAAGTTAAGTCAAAGAAAACTGCCGGAAGTACCCGCAAAGGTGGTCCAGATCGAGGTACAGGTAGACCGCCTGAAACCGGTATTTGCATAGACATAATAAATCGCTAGAAGCGTTAAACTATATTTATAGCGATAGCTTCATATTAAGGGAAATATTTCGATTCTTTATTATAAATAATCACTTAAATTGGAGACAAATATGAAAGTTAAATCGAGCAAAAAAGCTGGTCAACGGGGTAGATGCACTAAGCCACCGCCAAGAAGACCCGATTCTGACAATGACAACATGGGCCCAGTAGTATTGCACTTGAAGCGTTAAGGGCAGTAATGTTTGAATATCTGCTTAAACCGAGTCTGGAAATTTAAGATTCGGTTTTCCTTCGACCGATTCTACCTGTATTCTTCTTTAAATCTCTCCCAATGTTAAAACTGTCTTATGAATTTCATTTGTAAAAATATTTGTGAATTTTTAGTCATCATCGAGTCAAATGCACGTAAAAGAAAAGACGCGACATTGACACCATACATTTATATGGTAATATAATTCTTAGCAATGTTTCATATGAGTTGAAAGGTGTTTGGTCGTCGCCAAAATACCTTCAACTCATAAATCAAATCTTCAATCAGGAGTAGTTGTCATGGAAGATAATCATTTAGAAGAAGTCCCTACCAGTAAGAAAAATTCGCCAACTCTCCCGACAAGTAGCGACGGCCTACTAAAGTTAAAACTCAATTTAGACCTCGATGCAAATCATCCTTTGAGTCTCTGTTGTCAGGGTTTAAAGAATCGTGGTGTCAAGAGCATCGACTATAGTTTGTTAATAGCAGAAGCACTTTTGCAGGTAGACCCTCATTGGTGGGAAAAAAAAACAGATGAATTAATTCCACTTGATCTTAAATTGCAAGAGGCTCTCCAAGATCCAGATCTTAGAAGTAAACTTGCCGATTTTTTATCTTCTCACAATAAATCTAATCTTTCGTAAATCCCTCTGCCCACTCGCCGTATTTGTCTACTCGCCGTATTTGTCTACTCGCCGCATTTGTCTACTCGCCCCATAGCCCCTCTCATCACCTTGTTTAGCCTGACTGTTGCCCCAGTCAGGCAATTTTTTTGTGCTGTTAAACTTTTCTACAAATTGCCGATAGAAAGAGCAAACCAGTAATCATTCGAGCGTGAGCTCGATATAAAATGGAGAGCAATGATGTCTACTACTGTGCGCTGGGATGAGTTTGACAAGTTACACGTCATAAGAAAATTACGCGAACTCGTCGGAAAATGGTGGAATATTCAAATAAACTTTACTGATCATAAAGGTTTCCTAAGAGGCGTTCCTGAAGGAAAATTTTTTAACCCAATAAATCCTGTATGCAAATTCGTTACCTCGCAAGACAAGGGATTTGTCGGATGCGTAGAAACCTCGCGAAAAACCACTGTGCAATCAATGAGTATTAAAAAGACTCAAATATCGCGATGCCATGCTGGTTTTTCAACGCTATCAGTGCCAATTCGCATCGGTGAACAATATCTAGGGTGTGTTTTCGGAGACGGCTTTGTTCTCGAAGAAAGTGCCGCTGAACAACGCTCTCTGATTCTCAACTATCTCGAGCGGACCTTCCCTAATGATTTAGATCGAGTCAACAAGATGATTGCGCAAATTCCGGCACTAAGCAGCCGCGATCTCGACTATTTGAAGGAACTAATTGAGTTAGTTGTCGAAGAAATTATTCTCGTTAATCGAGATCTTTCAAGTGCCAACAAAAAAGTAGAAAAAATAAAAGCTGAGCTTGGTGAGCGTTTTAGTTTTGACCAAATGATCGGCAAATCTAACATCATGCAAAATCTCTATAGGATGGTGGAGCGGGTTTGCAAGTCTGATGCGACAGTGTTGGTCCAAGGAGAGAACGGTTCTGGTAAAGAGCTTATAGCTCGATCACTACACTACAATTCTGGCCGAAAAGGAAAAAAATTCGTCGTCATCAATTGCGGTGCCTTTAATGAAAACCTTTTGGAGTCAGAGCTTTTTGGCCACGCAAAAGGCTCATTTACCGGGGCAATTAAAGACAAAAAGGGACTATTTGAAGAGGCAGATCAAGGTACGTTATTCCTAGATGAAATCGGAGAAACTTCTCCAGCAATGCAAGTTAAATTATTGCGCGTGCTTCAAGATCAAACCTTTAAGCCTGTTGGCAGCAACGATATGCGCAAAGTCGATGTCCGTGTATTAGCAGCGACCAATCGAGATTTAAGTCAAATGGTGAAAGATGGCACATTTCGCGAAGATCTTTTTTATCGCTTGAATGTTATTACGATGACTGTTCCACCCCTGCGCGACAGACCTGAAGATATTTTAATGTTGATAGATCATTTTCTCGATAAATATGCTCGCACTGCGAACGGCGAAAAAAAATCGCTTTCAAAAGACTGTTTGCAGCGTCTGTTAAATCACAGCTGGCCCGGAAATGTGCGAGAGCTTGAGAATGAGATAGAAAGAATTTGTGTTTTAGCAGGTAGCGACAAAGAAATAATTAGCGAATTTCTGTCGCCGCGAATTACCAATGCGAGCTCAAATGAAGCAAAAGGTAGCTCTCAAAGCTTTACCTTGAATACCACGAATCTTAAAGATGCTATAGAAGACTTAGAGAAGTCCTTAATTTCAGAGGGGCTTCAGCGTACACGTTTCAATAAATCAAAACTTGCGAAAGAACTAGGAATTAGTCGAGCGGGCTTGATTATGAAAGTGGAGAAGTATGGCTTGGAGAAAAGAAACTAAAATTCATACATGCATCGAGAAAGAAAAATGGATAAATTTTCCCAACTTAGATCTTTATTAAAAGGAATGTCTATCGATACTTTTATTAGTGAGTATGAAGTTACCTGATTAAACGGACACGACTCTGAGGTATAATTTAACAATTATTATTAGGAGTCAAAAATGTCTATTTCGAGTTTAAAGCCAAGGAAGTTTAATTTGTACACCCCAACCTGATCGAGAAGAGACCTCATAATTATCGCGGTATACTCTTAATTCTAATCCGTCGTAACTAAAAACAGAATTTATGTAATCCTGATTGTTTCTAGATCCTTTTCCTAGATCAATTGCATCTGTATCAGTAGAAAAAGGGTGCCCTACATAATCTCCATCGGTAAAATTACTTCTGGAATAGAAATATCCAAAAGATGCGTCTAAACCCCCCTGCGTCAGGAATGTTGTCGTATAAATTCTTAAAATAATAATCAGAGTTGGGGGTGGTAAAGGAATTACCTAAATGCATCGTTATTCTAGAGAGATGAAGGAGGCCATGGTTGCTAAGCTGTGCTCACCAGGCAGACCTAGTTATTTGCAGTTGGCTAAAGAAACAGGTATAGGTCACAGCACACTTCACAAATGGGTGAAGAGT
>JAGOVF010000119.1 GCA_018060885.1 Oligoflexales bacterium
TGGTCGTACATGTACTGGTCTCCTTTGCAATGAGGACTCATATTGACTACGTTTAGTAGTGTTTAGCCCGTGCCGAGCCGGTGTGCAATACAACCGGAAAGGAGACCAACTTTTTCAATTTACCGACGCTTGCTCAGGATAAACAATTTCTAAGACTTAGGCTCACCTAAGTCATGAAATTGTTTACATCATGCCGCCCATGCCGCCTATAGCGCAAGACATAGCGGCCAAAAATGTACTGAAAAGTATGGTCTAGTATTTTCAAGTATTTATCACTCATCAAAGCGGGCTTTTTCGAGCTTTAAATGGTTCCTTTAAGTATTGAGATGTATGAAAATCGTCATCGTGGCGTCATCGTCTCATCATCGCCTAAATTGGTTTTCTTAAGCGAGTTTCACAAAACAGCTTAAAAAATGTGCATATAGGATGCGGATGCATTGAGCGAAAAATAAAAGGAACAAAAAACGATGGAATTTTTAGAAATGAATTCTGCGACAGAATCGCAAGCTAAAAAGTTGCAAAAAATAAATGTGAAGTGTGCAACTAAGGCGATTCGAATTAAGCAAGCTAGTCATAACAAATTAGACGAACTTCTACGACGCACTCAGAAACAAAAAATTGGAAAAAAAGTAAAGGCCGATGATCTTATTTGTTTCAGTTTAGGTCTATTGACAGATGACCATCTTGAGCAGATTTGTAACAAGGCGCTGAGCAACAAGGACAGAATGGAGCTGCTTTTTCAGCGTATGGCTAAGCAGCGCAAGGGACTCGGTAGAGATGAATTTTTCGGGCTTTTGCTTGAGGGCAAAGTGAGCATTTAAGATTTTAAATAAGGACTGAGCCGAATATGATTTCGGTGTCAGTCCTCAATGAGTCTGAAGACTATATGGGTAAATAAATTGATAAATTCATTTTAAACTTAAATATAAGTCGCATAAGAAAAGTTTGAATAGAAATGAAAAGAAAACCTAAAATACTACAAAATGCCTTAGAAACTGTCGATAAATTGCCCGATGATTGGTTTGGCGGTGAAACTACTAGATTTGAAGATTAACCTTCGATAAATTCGAAAAAAGACACCATGAGAACAAGTATTTATTTGAAGAAAGTTGATTTGAATTATCTAAAAAACATCTCCAAAGAGAGCCATGTTCCTGTAGCCCAAATAACTGGAGAAATTTTCGCAAAATTTATAAAAGAATCAGGGATAAAAAAAGAATCGAAATCAAAAAAAGACGAAAACAACGATTAAATATAGCACTTAGGAAGCTGCGGCACTTTGATATTTGCCTCCAAATGTGGACTTAATTCTATATATGATGGTCCGCATTTGGGGGTAAATATCATGCCAAGATTATGAAGAACTATGTACGCCCGAATACAAACCTTTATTTGATCCGCACTATTCGCATGGGGGTCGTTGACACGAGATACCCTTCCTTTACAAGGTGCGCGACTACATAGTGCGTTCCGAGAAAAGCGGTGGATTCCCATCGTATAGCCGACGGCTTTTCGACTTCAATATTTCCCCGCAGGCCATTTTCTTTTTGAGCCTCCACCCCTGTGTTAATTACTTGCCAGTACACCTCGTATGAGCCTGGTACGTTAGATTCAACCCAGAACTTAAGGCTTCTTTTCTTAGAAATGGGACGATCGCTCACTTGTCCAACCTTTAATCCCCTCTCTTTAAAGTGAACAGATCCCAGAACTCTTGATTTATACTCCCTATTTGCTTTAGGCCAACTAGGGGTTTCGGCATGGGCTGTTGAAGAAAGTGCGGGTACTGTCCCCGCCCCTAACGCTACTAAGGTTTTTTGAGAAACCGGATCGCCTTCATTATCTAGAAATTCGTTTGCCGCAAATGTGGCGTTGATGACCGCAATTGATCGAGTCTTGGCGATTGAGTCTAAGTCTGTCCTTAGTTTGTTTTGCCAATTTAAAAAGGCATCTCTTCGCTCAGGAAACTGGTTCCACTTGTCTACAAAATTTTCGTTCTCGGATACTGGATTTTTTAGAATGTACTTCCCGTTTTCATATTTAATTTTGTTCGAAAAATTACCGGAAAACAACGTGAGTCTTTCAAAAACAGTAGCGCTAGGCTGGTCGACAAGTCCCATGAGCGTAGTGATAATGATTGAAGGCGGGCGCAAATCCATTGTATTTTTGAAATGCGCATCTCGATGTCTCTTGAGCAGCTGAACTGCTATCTGAATCTTTGCTTTCAATTCTGCTTCCGGAAACTTCTCAATATCCGCCTTTACCAGGTCATCAAAAAGGGTTCTTTCCGCCTCGATCTTGCTAAAAAACCAATTTGCATAGGCAATGGGGTTTGAATATTGCCACCGGTGCTCTTCTCTATCGGTCAACAGAATGCCGGTTGGCAGGCTTTCTAAGTCATCGATTGCCGGCAAAACATCGACATGCAAGTGCTTTCCAAGGTTTAGTCTCCAGCACCTTCCGCAAAGTTCCACGGTAAGGTTTTCGTAATTAAATGACTTTAGCTCGTTTCCAACCAAAGCTCGCAACTCTTTCTTTGTAGTGTCTGATTTTTGCAGTCGCAAAGTGCAGACGATATCAACGTCTACATCGCCTTTTCTGAAAAATGGCCTGACCACAGTACCAGTCCTAAACGAACCTTGTGTATAAATCCGTGGGTTACAGGCATTGACTTTCGACTGCGGTCGACCAAGGTGTGACGCGATTGCTGCATACAAAAGCTCGACTTCCTTCCGAAAAGCATCGGGAATATCCAATAGCTCGGCAATTTCTTCTAAACGTTCATCTACTTCAAAATTCAAAGTCAAACCCCTACCTTATGAAGTGGCACGTACGGCTTGGCTCTATGCGCTAAAAATCTTGTTTTAAATTCTGGGCCGATTTTTCGACTAAGAATTCGTGCAGCCGCAAATAAACTATCGACGTTTGATACTGAGTCTAATTCCAACCCGCTTCCCGGTGTTACAAAATTTGCTCGCAAATATCTCTGCTTCGTCAAAAAGAACTCAACCTGATGCTCAGCCGAACATGACTGAGCGTTTAGAAAAAGGTTAGAAACTCTTGGTGCCCAAGGAAGTTTTGCGCCACAATTTAGGTTAGATGGATATTCTAGTCTAGGCCCAGTAGTGCCAACACTAAACAGTGAGATGCTCGGAAAACTTGCTTCCAATGTTCCCACTGCTTCGGTAAGCGCCACCATTGAAGGATTGTTTGCGCACACGCCACCATCAACGAGGCGTAGTCTGTCCAGTCCTCGAAACGCAGGAAAAAATCCGGGAGCTGCCGAAGTTGAGGCCGCGACTTTCCAAGCTTCGATTTTAA
This sequence comes from Oligoflexales bacterium, assembly GCA_018060885.1. Taxonomy (GTDB): domain Bacteria; phylum Bdellovibrionota_B; class Oligoflexia; order Oligoflexales; family JAGOVF01; genus JAGOVF01. Next base: position 3,319 of record JAGOVF010000119.1, read on the forward strand.
AATCTCTTGCGAGTCTCGGGTGATGGGGTGTTCTGAAAAAATAGACATCGTCGTCGTCCAAAGAATACGAGGTCACTAGAAGCCTTTTAGATGATTCGCCGAACTTCCTTTCCCCAAACACATCCTTTAGAGATGCAATTAAACCGCCGTTTCTATACCTAGATCCGATAATCCACCCAACTGGGACTGCCCTTCGCCATCTAGGAAAAATTTTGTGCGAATAGTTAAAATAAAATTCTAAAATTTGTTTGGGAGTTAAACCGAGTCCCAGGCCCAATGCCAAAATCCCACCTGTCGAAGTGCCAGCAATTAGATCAAAATGATCGACAATTTTAACATTAAAGTCTTCTTCAAGAGCGGCAAGGACTGCAGCAGAAAAAATTCCGCGCACCCCACCACCATCCAAGGAAAGAATTGAAAATTTCTCAGTCTCTGCCATTTAAGTCTCAAAGTATTAACTTGCGTTATCATTGATTATCTCTGACAATCAATAGAAACGCAATTTATAAGAGGTGTCACTATGGAATCAACGGAGCGATGGCTCAATGTAGACGAAATAGCTGCTCATCTTGGCATTGCCGCAATTACTGTCTACCGATGGATAGAGAAGAGCAAAATTCCCGCGCATCGTGTTGGCAAGCTTTGGAAGTTTAAAGCTTCTGAAGTTGATCGTTGGGTTCACAATGGCGGTGCGAATGACCATTGCGGAGCTGCCAATAGTAAAACGATCAGAGAGAAAAGATAACTATGAATGGAATAGGAAACCGATGCTACATTTAACCGAGCAAGAACAGCAAGACGTCATTCGTCATATCGAGGCAAACAAACCTCTACCGGATAAGTATCGCTTCCTTTTATTTGATGACAAACGCGAAGTAGAACTTATTTGGAATGGCAAGACCGATGAGGTTTGCAATGTCGTGTTGCCGTTTCAAGTCATAGAGCAAGTTGACGAGCCTCGATTGGAGAAAGCTTTCGATGGGCAGAAGCCTCTGTTTTCTGTTGATGACCGTGGGCGTCAATTAAAAGGCTGGACCAATAAACTGATCTGGGGTGACAACAAATTAGTACTATCCAGCCTTAAGAATGGCCCAATTCGTAATGAAATTGAAAAGCAGGGTGGTATTAAGCTGATTTATATCGATCCCCCCTTCGATGTCGGTGCTGACTTTAGTATGGATATTGAAATCGGAGACAACACTCTCACTAAAAAACCTGGAATCCTAGAAGAGATCGCCTATCGTGATACTTGGGGGAAAGGGGCCGATTCATTTATTTCCATGATTTTCGAGAGACTGATTCTGATGAGAGATTTGCTCTCTGAGGTCGGTAGTATTTATGTCCATTGCGATTGGCGATTAAACGGGTACTTACGAATGGTTCTTGATGAGGTAATGGGGAAATCCAACTTAATAGGCGAGATAATTTGGAAGCACCAAATCATGGGTGGGGCTCACGGACGATCTCTCCCGAAGGCTCATGAATCTATCTTGTGGTATAAAAAATCGGAAGCTTTTAAGATAAATACAGAATCCCCGCTTTCACGTGTTCCTTACAGCGAATACGTGAGGTCGACTATGCTGCAAGACGAAAACGGCAAATGGTACTATACCCGCCGCAGAATGAGTCGAAAGGCAAGTGATAGTGAAAAAGAATCAAAAGCGCACACAATAACATACGTAGATGAGCCAGATCGCGGAACGCTCACGTCAGATGTGTGGGATGATATGCCATCTTATCAGCCAAAGCCGGCAGTGAATACAAAGTATCCTACTCAAAAGCCTGACGAGATTATCGAAAGAGTCGTCAGCCTCGGAAGTCAGGCAGGGGATCTAGTTGCCGATTTCTTCTGCGGCTCCGGCACTACTGCCGCAGTTGCAGAAAGACTTGGCCGCAAATGGATCGTCAGCGACCTTGGTAAATTTGCAATCCACACCACTCGCAAACGATTGATCAATGTTCAACGTCATCAGAAGGCCGACGACAAAGGCTACCGTGCATTTGAAATTCTCAATCTTGGAAAATACGAGCGCCAGCATTTTATTGGAACCAACACCAACCTTCGTGAAGCAGAGCAGCAGAAGCAACTCGCTAAAAAAGAGCGTGCATTTCTTGATCTCATTTTAAACGCCTACCGAGCAGAAAAAGTCGATGGATTTTCCACATTCAACGGTAAGAAAAACGGCCGTCTTGTGGTCGTGGGGCCGGTAAACTTGCCTGTCTCTCGCCTATTTGTAGAGGAAGTGGTCTCAGAGTGTCGTCAGAAGCGCATAACAAAGGTAGATATCCTTGGCTTTGAATTTGAGATGGGGCTGTTTCCTGATGCACTCGATCATGCTAAGTCCAAAGGTATTGACGTTGCGCCTAAATTTATTCCTGCGGAAGTGTTTGATAAGCGAGCTGTCGAGAAAAACCAAGTGTCGTTTCACGACGTTTCGTTTATTGAGGTTAAGCCTCTCATTAAAAAGAACACCGTGGCTGTGGAGTTGACTGATTTTTCAGTATTCTATTCACAAGAGTCGGTAGTGTCAGCAGTGGAGTCTTTAAAGAAAGGCAGTAAAGTCGTCGTTGAGCATGGCCAGATTGTTAAAGTGACAAAAGACAAAGATGGCAAAGTGACTAAGGAGATACTTACTAAAAAATGGACTGATTGGGTTGACTACTGGTCGGTGGATTTTAATTACGAAAGTAAAAAAGAAATCATCAGATTAAAAAATGAAGAATCAGGCGAATGGGAAGAGACGTGGACAGGCGACTATATCTTTGAAAATGAATGGCAGACATTTAGGACTAAAAAGGACCGCTCCCTAGAATTGACCAGTGCCTATTATGAGTGCAAGCCTGGTAAACGCAAAATTGCTGTAAAAGTGGTCGATATTTTTGGTAACGATACTATGACAATCATCGAAGTGAATATTGGGGGGAAAAACTAATGGCATTACACAAAGACTTCCCAGAATCGCCTTATGCGATTTTAAATCCAGATATACGATGGTTTCCTGCAGATGAGACCCTTCGTGAAACGTCTTTTGAGAAACTACTCCCTCCATTAGTGCCTGAACTTCGCAAGCAAGTTAAGATGTGGCGAGATAAGCATTACGAGGGTGCTGCAAACACAAGCAAAAGCCTACTGCATTGGTGGTTTAGAACACCTCACCTAGTAACAAAACCTGACGGCTCTTCGTCCGAATTCCAGTACTACTTTGCTCAGCGGGAAGCTCTTGAAACCGTCATCTACCTTTATGATGTCGTTAAGGCCAAAGACAAATTTGACCTGATGCGACTTGATAGTTCTGGGGCGCTTTCTGCCAGTATGTTTGATGAAACATGGCGCCGCTTCGTGATCAAAATGGCGACTGGGGCTGGGAAAACCAAAGTGATGAGCCTTGCCCTGGCTTGGAGCTACTTTCACAAACTTTATGAAGCCGATTCCCAGCTCTCTAGGAATTTTCTTGTCATCGCGCCAAACATTATCGTGTTGGATCGGATTTACAAAGATTTTCGTGGATTGAAAATTTTTCTGAAGGATGATCCAGTACTTCCTGACAACGGGTTTGACGGGCAGAACTGGCGTGATGATTTTCAACTCTCGTTGCACGTTCAGGATGAAGTACACGTTACGAACCCATATGGAAATATATTTCTTACCAATATTCACCGCGTGTATTCTGATAACGATGTTCAAGCTTCGCCAGAAGATTTAGACACGACGGAATACTTTCTCGGTAAACGACCAAGCGGCGCAACCAATGACTCTAAAATTGATCTTGGGGTCATTGTTCGAGATATTGATGAATTAATGGTTCTCAATGATGAAGCACATCATGTTCATGATGCAAAGTTGGCTTGGTTTAAGTCCATCGCCGATATTCATAATCGCCTTACCCAAAAGGGCAGTTCCCTGTCGTTGCAAGTGGATGTTACCGCGACGCCAAAACATGACAACGGTGCAATATTTGTTCAGACAATCTCTGATTACCCCTTAGTTGAGGCTATTAAGCAGAATGTTGTTAAGCATCCTGTACTGCCTGACGGACCTAGCCGAGCAAAATTGAAGGAACGCCAAAGTGTCAAATTCACGGAAAAATATGCTGATTATCTTAACCTTGGGGTTGTTGAATGGCGCAAGTCCTTCTCCGAACACGAGAGGCTTGGTAAAAAAGCCATCTTATTTATAATGACCGATGACACAAAGAACTGCGACGACGTAGCTGCGTACTTAGAAGGTCATTATGCTGATCTCAAAGATTCTGTTCTAGTCATCCATACTAAAGCTAACGGTGACATTTCCGAATCCACATCAGGCAAAAAGAAAGAAGAACTGAATAAACTTCGAGACCAAGCAAACAATATCGATAGCGGCGACAGCCCTTACAAAGCCATAGTTTCCGTAATGGTCTTAAAAGAGGGATGGGACGTTAAAAACGTAACAACAATCGTTGGACTGAGATCTTACGCGGCACAGAATAAAATATTGCCCGAACAAACTCTTGGCCGCGGTCTTCGCAAAATGTATCCCGTCGGCGTAGAAGAATACGTTAGCATTGTGGGCACAGATGCCTTTATGGAGTTTGTTGAATCTATTCAGGCTGAAGGTGTAATCCTTGAGCGACGAGCTATGGGCGAGGGTACTAAGCCGGTAGCGCCTATAGTTATCGAAATCGATGATGAAAATAAATCCAAAGATCTTGATAAGCTAGATATCGAAATCCCCGTGATGACGCCTCGTATTCATCGCGAGTACAAAAACCTTGCGGATCTAAATCCTGGGGCTGCAAAGTTTCAACGCGTGAGATACCTCGAGTTTAGCAGAGAAGAACAGCGAGAGATTGTATTTAAGGATATAACTACGGGTGAGATTACACACACAACTGTTCTCGACTCGACAGGAGCAGCAGACTACAGAAGTGTTCTCGGTTATTTTACCCAAACTATCATGAAAGATCTCCGACTCGTAAGTGGCTATGACGTACTGTACGGAAAAGTGAAGTCTTTCGTCCATAAGGATCTGTTTGACCGCGAGATGTCGCTGGACGACCCAAATACTTTACGTAATTTATCTGAAGTGGTGGCGACTCGAACGCTTATCGAAACTTTCAAGAAAGCTATCAACGAGCTTACAGTGCGGGATAAGGGAGACGCAAAGATTTGTGACACGATTAAGTTGCGAAACACTCGCCCCTTTGTTGCTAAAGACCAGGGTTATCTTGTCCCTAAGAAGAGTGTCTTTAATCGAATTATTGGCGATAGCCAGCTTGAGTTGCGGTTTGCAACCTTCCTTGAAGGCTGCGAAGACATTGTCTCGTACGCCAAGAACTACCTAGCCGTTCATTTCAAGCTCGACTACGTCAATGCCGATGGAAACATTTCAAACTACTACCCCGACTTCCTGGTTAAAGTTTCACCATCAAGCACAGTAATCGTTGAGACGAAAGGCTTAGAAGATTTGGACGTGCCATTAAAAATGGCAAGACTTCGTCAGTGGTGTGGAGATATCAATGGCGTGCAAAACGCCGTCAAGTACGATTTTATTTTTGTAGACCAAAATAATTTTGACAAATACCAGCCGAAATCGTTTAGGGAATTGACTGAGGTTTTCCTAGAGTATAAAAATTAGGAGGAGGTCCCCGATGGCAGAAACCGAAGGAAAAGTAATTCGTCCAGTAATAGCAAAGGGCCTGCACCAGCCTGCTCACGAAAACACTTCAGTCAAAGAACCGGGCACAAAAGAATTGTGGGAGATGACCAAGGCCGAATATGAGGCGACTCATGGACAGCTAAAAACAAATACCACTGTGACTGGAAGATTTTCACCACACAAGAGTGCTGTCGAGACTGCACTTAATCGTGGCCTACCTGTTCCAAAGGAAGTTCTTGCAGATTATCCAAACCTTGAGATAATTTAACTTTCCCACTTTCTATTGACCGGAATTCTTTACCATGACGGTATAATTTGTGATGTACGGAGTCGAGTAAGAACCACAGACGTGCGTGTTGGCTTTGAAATAAATGCAAGCGCTTATAAAGCCTTTAAATTACCGAAAGCGTATTACAACTCATATATACTATGAAATTAATCCCATTCCATTCTAAGTTAGCCAAAATTCCACCGAAAATTTCGCAAAAATGTGGGCACAATTTTTGGATTAATTCAGAATAGGTAATTATTGCGAAATGGGTATGTTAAAGAAGAGGCTAAATGAGAGCAAAAATTTATCGAAGTCGAAATACCAACTTTAAATAACTTCTTTATAGTCATAATTTCACTACAACTTCACAATAAAACTCAACCCCTCACAAAAAATAGTAGTTATCAAACTCACTCCCCCACACCCTCACCAAACAAATATAAATACTTCCCAGCATCATCAAGCCCTTCAATCACTGGGACATTATCCACTTTCAATATTCGTTGAGGTATAAATTGATAGCTATTTTCGACATTCACAAGTGCACTATTTCCACTCTGATCATCAATCAAACCATAAATCGATGCAAAGGTCTCGGGATTGACAGTGGCGGTGTCGATTCCATAAAATGCTTTTAAAGCATCAGCAAGCATGCCGGTTGTACCGCTAGATCCGCCGAGAGCAACATCTTGCCAAGCATTTGTGAATCTAAAACCAGTATCTGTGGGTTCGATTTTATTTTCACTGAGTTCTTTATTGAGAAGGAAAATATCTTCAGAGTTTTTATCTATAGTTCGAATAAAGGGCAGACCACCGTGAATATTAATTCCCTGAGGCCAAAGCAAAGTATCAGCTTCCGGGTTCTTTGAGTCCGTTCCTTCGAGTTGCAAAGAGTGATTGAATTTTATAGCGCTTAGAGCATTCTGGTATTCGAGTTCATCTAACATCACGAATCTAATTTGTTCGTTGCTAGATAGCTCTAATATTTGTCCAGTTGTGCCAGAGCTTCCACCAGCCATCAACTTCGAAGCAAATACTAAGAAGGCTAAAATAAAAATGTTGATCGATCTGTGGTTCATTTAAGTCTCTTAGTAAAAATATATTAAATAAGTTTTGTAAAAAATGTACCCAATAGCACGGCCTGGTCACCTTTGAAATCATTTTTAATTTCACAAATGCCAGTCAAAAACTTCTGTTGAAGCTCTTTAAGCATCTGAGCTCCCTCGTCGCTTACTGCGATAGAATTCATAAAAATCTGGCCATCACCTTGCTGCTTCATAACACTGGTCGCGTTTTCTAGCTCAGAAATAACTGTTTCATAATTATTCACCGACCAATCATCAACAACGGTTTTATAACGTCCTTCGTGACTAGATAGAATTCCCGACTCGACCAGCTCGTCTAGAAACTTAAGTCCAAATTGACCGTGAGATTGCTCAACCTGTTTTCTCGTAATACCCACTGTACCTGCAAGATGAACTATTCGAAATGTATTTGGATTTTTTAAGTAGTATTGAAACTGCTCATCCGCAAAATCATTTTTTGCTTCAAGATTATGGTATTGATAAAAACTAAAGTCTGCCTTCA
>JAGOVF010000121.1 GCA_018060885.1 Oligoflexales bacterium
CAGCCATTAAATGTAAAATAAAACAAACTCCGCTTATTGCTTGGATTTTGAGCAAAGAGTCTCTCACTGTGAAGTATGGGCAAAAAAATCGGGGCAGCTGCGCCCATAGACTGCAAAAATCTTCGACGTGTTAGACTGGGATGAAGTTTACTCACTGCTCTACCCTTTATATGATTCGTAACATTAACCTTCCTAATGTCACTCAATTTTTCTTTTTAAGAAATAATCACTGCTCATGATATTCCCGATTAAATTTTCTATATTCCTATTAGTATCAACGAATTTTTTTGTTTGCGTTTTTACTTCACATCGCGAACCTGAATAAGTTTCTACACCGTAAATATTACGAACAATGCGATCGGTAAAGCAGAGTGGTAAGTCTTCGGTAGCTGAGATTTTTTGCGCAAAGTCCACTGGGCCGGTAAATGCAAATTTTCGGCCATGCGTTAGAAGCATTTCCCCTGTCGCATCTATCGGTTTGTCGGCAGGCTTATTACTTACAAATTTCCCATATTCATTAAAATTACCGAGCGCCCATCCAGGAGGATCTAATTTAATATGGCAACCTGCGCAGGGATTTAAACTATGCACTTGGAAATTCTCTCGCTCAGTTTTCGTTGGGTCGTCATCGGGAGTCGGTGGGTTGGTTAAGTCTCCTGCCATTGGATCATCGGCAAATTCGATTTGCTCATGACACAAAACGACTTCATTTATTGTCTGTCCCCGCAAAATGTGGGTTGTCCCAATCGGCATCGAATAGTTAGCCAAAAAAGCCGCCGAGGTTAAAATACCGTGGCGTTTATCTGTCGGAAGGGACTTTGTAACAAAATCCCCGTTTGTCATATTTGCTGCGGGCACACCATATATTTTTGCTAATGACTTATCGATTTGAGATTCTTTAAAGTTAAAAAGATGGTCAAAATTTGCATTTTTTACATCGATTATATCGTAAGCCAGACGATTGATCTCATTCAACATATTCGCAGCTAATGACGCTTTTGAATAGGTATCCAAATCATCATAACCTGGCTTTTCTTCTAATTCCGGAGTGTCTAAATTAAGCCAATCAAAAACAAAATTTGCGAAGTACTTTGCACCAATGCTGGGAACTTGGCCATTTTTTTCATTCAATAAACGAGCAACCTGTTGCGCCAAGACTGTAGGATTTTTGAGCTCATCACTTTCCGCTATAGTCAACAAAGCACTATCTGGCCCCTTGTCTTTGATCGCAAGAGAAATAATAGATGCTAATTCGATAGAACTCAGGGTCGTCGTTCCAGTCGTGGCGCTTAGATCACCAAATTCGGTTTGATAAATAAATGCCGGAGAATTGATCATAGTTTCAATCATCGCTTTGAAAGATAGAACGGCATTCGCATTAGAGTTGCCGTATTTATTTGCGGTATAAAAAGCTTTGTACTTGTTAACTTCAGCAGTCGTTAAATTTCTGCGATATAATAATTTGCCAAAAGAGCTGATAAAATTTTCCACACATGTGACATTGCCAAACTTATTTGTCTCAGTGCAATTAAATAAATTCTCGAAAAACGGCTGTCCAAAGCGAGCTTCAATTACCGCTGCCACTTGTGCAGCTAAAACAGATAAATTTGTAATATTAAAATTGTCGATCATCAAATTTGCATTACTTTTAAGCTGATAGTAAGTCTCTTGATCTGCGCCAAGATCACCAGCAAATGAAGTGTCACCTAACGCGTCTTTTAAAACATTATTGATTTGCAGCGAAGAAAGTCGACGGATTCGTCTATTTAAAAAATTTGCAGCATTCGCATCTGCTTCCGTACAGCCTAAATTTAAATTTGGTGGGCCACTGTCATCTCCACCACCATCGGCTGTGTCACCACCATCGGCTGTGCCACCTCCATCGGCAGTACTACCTCCATCAGCTGTAGCACCATCATCTTTTGGTAATTCTTTTTTCTTCCCCTCAAGACCCTTGTCTTTACCTGCGTTTCCACCTTGCATTCCGGAATCTGGGCCAGAACAAGCTAAACCCAAAGAAACAATGACTAATAAAAAAATGCTAAACTGAAGTTTTAAACCCAGAGCCTTACGCATATAATTATTTTTAAGATCAAAAAAAATAAAAGCCATAGAATCTCCCCCTGTGACCGACTCTCAATTTATCGGACGAGCCTGAATAAAAGTTAAGCCAAATTGGGGGGGTAGAAACACTATCGTTCTAAGCCATTAGAATAAATAGCAAACTAAGGCGCGCAACGAGCTAGCAGCATAGTCGATTTAAAATTTTATGTTGTTATAAAAAAGATTATCTTGATAGTCCAAAAGCACTGCACCATTTTTATAAACGAGATTAGGACAAAGTAATTTATAATTTATATAGTTCAGATGTATCAGGCTGTGTTGTGCTTCTTACTCTCATCGTATTAGCAATCTAAACTTCCCGCGCCGCAAATATATCATAAATAAAAAAATTAACTTCCACCGATCCATTCGCTAACTCTTTACGCAAACGCGCTTTCATGCCGATAGCTTTGTGGGGCGCCGCTTTGGGCATCAATATTCCACAGCGCCAGCCTTGATAATTTTTTTTCAAATGCTGACCAAATTCCGCAAGATATTCTTCCGTCAAAAGTTGCTCATCAAGTCGCAAGCCATAAGGCAAGTTACAAATCAGCAAGCCGCTATCTTCTGGTTTTGTTGTTGTAAAAAAATCGCTTTGTCGAAAGTCGATGTACTTTTCTACCCGCGCCGCAAGCGCGCTTTCTTGGGCTATCGAAACAAACATACGGTCGATATCAGATGCATAAATTTTAGCCGGCGGCTCATGCTGAGACTGCCGCGCTTCGTCTTGCACTCGCTTCCAGATTTTATTATCAAAAAACGCCATATGCTCGAAGCCAAACTCACCTTTTTTGCGATGGATGAGCGGCGCTTTATGCATTGCAGATTGCGCTGCTTCTATCGCGATGGTTCCACTACCGCACATTGGGTCATAAAACGCGGTTTTGCCGTCATATTCGCAAAGCTGCAGCAAAGCCGCTGCTAAGGTTTCTTTCAGTGGAGCAGGATGGCCTTCTTTGCGATAGGCACGTTTATGATGGCTTTTTAAGCTCGTATCGATGCTGAGCATTATTTTATTTTTTTGGTAAAAACCAAAAAGCGTCAACTGTGCATCATAAGCCTGAGTTGTGGCAGTTTTACCAGTATAGTGCAAAAAAGAATCGGCAATAGCCTCGCGTAGTTTACTACCCATTAAATGGACGGGTACCTTGGGATCAGCTTCCGCCGAATTGATCTGAATTTTTATAGGAGTGTCCGCTGTAAAATACTGATGGTATTGAATGCGTTTGGCTTTATCGAAAATAATCGTCGCAGTATTGGCAGAAATTTCCTTGAGAACTAAGTAGAAGCGACTTGCAAGACGCGACCACAAATGCACGCGGTAAAAACCTTCAATATCAGTGGTGAAAAATACGACCCGGTAGCCAGGGGTGATTTCTTCGCAGCCAAGTTGCGCAAGTTCTGCCGCTAAGAGATCGACCATCTCATTCGGGCAGGTAGCGAGCATTTTATTTTTTGGCTGCACAACTACCACAGCCTTTCTTGTCAAAAGTTATCAATTCCCAGCCGGCAAATTCGTCGTTGACATAGGCAAGCGCATCGGAAAGAAATTCAAACTCTTGGCTCTTGAGCTCTTTCAAAAGCTTTTTCTCTAATAAATAAGCATTGTAAACATAGGAGCTTGTTTCTGGATCAAAAACTAAACTCACACCGGCTTGTCTATCATTGTGGTTGAGGGTCATATGGGTGAAGTTTTCTTCAGTCAGTTCTTTGTCTTCAGTAGATCCAGGTGTATCTGAGCTTTCTGAAGTTGCAGTAACGATTGAGCCTTCTAATTTAGCGCGCTCAATAACTTCATTCTTCGCTAATAATTTGATCACAGGACTGCTCTCCCTCTTCGCTTAATATTTCTGTAGGAATGTCAGGTTGGCTTTCTTCTTCTGTCTCGCAATCAGTTTTTTTATTATCTTCAATTTCAGTCAAAGGCCTTGTTAGATTAGGACCAGCAACCCTTGTTTCAGGTACTTCAACCTTCTTCATCGGAGCAAACCCACACGCACTGCTAAGTGCTATAAAACTTAGTGCGCCAAATATAAAAAATCTCAGCTTTTTAATCTCAAATTCCAATACATGCATTTTTGTGTTCTCATCAATTTAGGCCGAACCTGATCTAAAGTCCCAAAACTTCATTAATCACAGTAAAAGCCACATAACAAGTATAAAGTGTTATTAATTAAGCCAAAACCGGAGGAATATGGGTGTAGGGATCAAAAATTGCACCCTCAATATCGGCCCCCGCAAACTCTGTATGCAGCAAACGGCAGCCGCGTAGATCTGCACCTCGCAAATTTGCATCACGGAAATTACAACGACTTAGATCCGAATAGCGAAAATCAGTTCCAATACACTGCGCCGCCTGAAAATTTGCGTAAGACAAATCCTTAGCACTCAGGTCCAGTCCAGAAAGCTGGGAACTGCGAAAATTTGCTCGACCACTCACTTCCATTGATTTTGGATCTAATACTGCAGCCTTCCAAGCCTGGTGCGCTGCAAGTATGGGAGCGAGGTCTTCTTGAACTTCGATATGTGCAGCCTGTGATACAGTCGCTATAAATTCACGGCGTTTTTCAGGCTGAGGAGCTTCTTCTAAGAGATTGTTTTGCAAATCGGGATCTATTGCAGCTGTTTCAATGGTTTGCTGTGCAGCTGTTGTTTGAGCCTGGTTCGTCATTGTTAATTCACTCCCAATCTAGCGAGCAAATAAGGACAATAATAACAGTAAAACGAAAATAGTTGTTAAAGTGCGCTTTTCGCTTATTAAAGCTGGCATAAACTCACTCGGCCACGGCAAACTCCCAAAAAACTGCCAACTTTTTGGCCAAAATGCTGGCACAGTTGCTCGGTATTGATCGTATTCTTCGCCAAACTTTTTTTGTAACAAATGCTCTTCGAATTTAACGATTAAAAAATATTGCACAAAAAAAGCAAGCAAACTAAGCAGCAGTATCCAAAGTACCCCGCCAAAAAGCGCAAAGCCCAAAACGATGAAAAAATTCCCGACATACAGCGGATTTCGCACCACGGCAAAGGGACCGCTACTAACTAGACTAGATCCTGTGCTACGACTGCGCGTACGAGATACCGTGCCTATAAAAGCCACACTGTAAATACGAATAAGCTCTCCAAGAAGAATCACTAAGGTCCCAAGGGCAGCCCAAAAGGGCGATGATTTTCCAGCAAGCAGCAATATAAATATCAAGGGAAGCGGAGTGTAGTCGCGTAGATTAAAAAGCATTTCACCGTATTGTACTAGTTTGTCACCGCCAGCATAGCTCTCGTTCACATTATCTTCGCTGCCCTGCCCTTCATCGTCAGTCCTATCTTTGTCACCAAGATCATTCATCCGCTATTACCTTTATTTAAAGTTCACTATTTAAAGCAGGTTTCCTTGCAATTATTTTAGCCCAAAGATCATAGCTGTTTTTATCTGCTTAGGGCTAGCCAAAATATTACACCCATAAATTTTATATAAATCAATACGATACAAGAATCTATTTAAGCCCAGATAGTTTTTGTCGAAAAGATCGAACAAGGATTTATATATACGGACTCTTGGAAGTATCAAGTTTCATCTAATTTATAACCATTTAGGGGGCAACACGATGAGTAAAGGCATTTTAGCTTTTTTAGTGCTATTTCAGGCTTTTTTACTGAGCCAGTGCCGCCCACCTTCTAATAATGCGACTGTGAGTGGGGAGGGGGATGCAAACGCTATTGTCCATGATAAATATTCTACACAAATTCAAATTACACTTGTAACTGGGGTGGTAAGTTACAACGTAAATGCTGAGAATTATGAATTTCCATTTCAAACAAGGAAGTTATATGATCAGCACGAAAGAGATCTTGTAGTAAAACTAAAAGTCTGCCTTGATGGCCTTACTGAAACAACTGGTGAAGAAACGCTTAAAAACTTACCTCATTGGAGAATAGCAATATTTGGTGGCAAAGATTTCAAGAACAAAGGACTAAAAAGATTTAAATTGGCAGATAATCCTTTGGATCCTCCACCTACACCAACTGATTCAGATAAACAAACTATAATCAACACACTTACTGATTCTTTAAAACGTGCACATGAATCTAGCATAGAAAATGGTGGAAAATGTTTCGAGTTATTTGAATCTGTAAAACCTAGTAGAATTCCACCACCTGAGGACAATTCAAATCCAATTGTTGGAGATAGTTATAATTCTACAAAATGTCCTCTGGGCGAATTCAGTAGCCCTATCCAAGACCCAACTTGTAGTTGCCAAAATTTTAATTACACGAAAACTATCATAAATGCCGGATATCAAGGTTCTACTATGTCATATACTCTAAAATGTGTGCCAGAATGTAATCCCAATATCCGTTATAACGATTTGACAACCATGAAAAAGTTTTGCAAATGCGAATACGAAGACAATGAATTGGAAAGAAGTGAAACTGGAATGGTATATTGTAGACCTCAACCACAAGGAGCGCCGCCGCCTTCAAATGACGACGGCAACGGCGATGACAATAATCCACCCCCACCTCCACCGCCTCCACCACCAACTACTGGCGGTGACGGAGCGCCACCATCCCAATGCTCAGGTGATCAAATTAACTTATCCGACGCTATCAATGGTGATGGTAATTGTACAAAAGCATTAGCTCAATCGGGAAATATGGCAGCACGCTGTCAAGACAATGCTGGCACCAAATACGTTTGTTCCTATCTAAATGATGGCAACCAACTTTTTTGGAAAGGTTGCGGATCTACTTGCCCCTAAAAATAGCTCAAGTCTGAAATCTTAATTTTATATAAATTCGAAGCCGCCCTTTAGGCGGCTTCTTTCTTTTTCTTCCCCCACACAAAACCCTCTTTATAAACCTAAATATTTCCTCACAAACACCGATAGAGAATTAAGTTTTAAAATATTTTTCTAACAAAAACTTTTTCTTTGGATGCCAATCATATGAATGCACAAACCAAGAAAGATTATGAAACCTTCAAAGAGGTCAGCTCTGAGCTTCTGAACCCTATCGACCCAATGGGACTCGATGCCGAAACTTTAAAAAGACTTTATGAAAGCAAGTATGTTTATCTTGAAAACATCCGTGGCAAGTGCTTTAGAAATATGAATCAAGTCAAACCTTATTCTTTATTCAGTCAAGAAGACTACCAGCTCATTCTCAGTGCGCGCGACGCGACAAACTTTCAGTTGAAAAAACTAATCTTAGTCGAAATGCATACCAAGCTAGGTCGCCGTAAAGCGTCTTAAATATTGCGGCTTGATTAAACTATCGTCGGCCCACTTCTCATCTTTTAGATAAAAAATAATGAGTGCAAGATAGCATTTAGCCTTTTCATTATTCTGAGCAAGGTTATGAACAGTAATTAAGCGAAATAATCCTATCCCCATAGACTCAAAAATATTTCGATGCTATTGACAGCGAGAAGTGTCAAAGGAATTGACCTTCCCCGTATCGAAAAAATAGATTTTCTAAAAGGAGTCTTTATGTTTAAGCATCAGACATTGTTACTATTTAGTGCTTTGTTATTTTTGTCTTTTTTGTCTTTTTTGTCTTTTTTGTCTTGTGGTGGATATCATGAGCTTGAAGATGCAAAAAGCTCTGGCTTACAAAGTGCGAAGATTGAAAAAATACATTTTATCAAATTTGACAGGCAATTATCTGCTGATTCAGCACAGTTTAAGGCGCTCGTTAGTCACAATGCGTGCAATGGCGCGGAAATCAAAACACAGTTAAATTGTGAAAGCCTAGGAAATAATTGCACATTGCTATTGTTTTTTGATGAAAGACAAAGTTGTTCAATGCGAACAGTAGAACATCCTTTTGTCGTTGATTTAACTTTGCTAAAAAATGGGTCAAATTTAATCGCGGACCACCGCATTATCATTGGTGTTGGCTCTCATAAATTGACATTCCAGACACCTCTGCATGTTTCCCGCAATGATCCAAAGTTTTCTCGGAATTTGCAATCGGCTGTAGATAAACACATAAATTCCGCTAACGAGAATGGAAGTGAGCGAATCACAGTCAACAAGGGTTCTTATATTATTGAGAAGTCAAATGAGTTTGTTGCACTACATTATTTGCAGAGACAAGAATTTTCTCGAATTAGCTGGCAAACATCCATTTATTGCAACCTTTCAGATGGTATTTGTAATTGGGATTCGATAGATAATAAATTTTTGTTATCTGATAAAGCAGCGGAGCTTTTAATAGATGATGTTTTATTGGGTGATCCCAAAAATCCTTATATGAAAAAAGCATGTGGAAGAAAAAACGATGGATCGGTTGATCCAACTCATTTTCGCTTTGAATTCTTGTTTAGCAATGTCGCTATTTTTCCGAATTACAATTATTGGTGTGGCTCGCGCCAGTTAATAGGTCAACGCTTAGCAAACTGCCAAGCTGTTGAACTTTCAAAATTACCGGATTGGCCCCAAGCTCTCTCTCTGCCAGTAAAGGAAGCTCATTGTCCAGATAGTATCTAAAAAAGCTTACATACAATACGACACCACTTTGGCCGGTACTTGCAACCTTAGAAATCTTAGATAGAGAACTGATACCCATTTTCAAAAAACTCGGTCAGCGCAAGGCTTCGTAAATTGGAAGTCATTTTTGAGTTACAATTTGAATAATCTAAAAATCTGCTATTTTTAAAATTTAATACCTTATTATTATTCTCCGGCCTTTCATTTCTATTTATCACCTTTCAAGCTATACTATAATCAGCAATTATCTTGTTGTTTTGGAGTCTTAAGTCTATGCGCCCTCTCATCTTGATTGCAGATGATTCTCCCGCAATACAAAAAGTACTTAAAATAGCTGTTGCACGGCTTGATGTGACACTGGAATACGCCAATAATTTTGCTGAGTGCCAAAAATTTTTAGCCGACAAACGCCCTCAGTTGATATTTTTTGACAGTGCTTTACCCGGCTATCATAATATAAATGAATTACAAAGCATGCTCAACCTCTGCGGCAACCCTTCGCTGGTGCTTTTGGTCGGAAGCTATGAAAATTTTGACGAAGGTGTTCTAAGCGGCCTACAAAACAAATCTCAAATTATGCGCAAACCTTTTGCTGCAGAAGACCTGCTTAAGGTTATCCACCCACACCTGACCCAAGGTAGTAAAGCTCAACTCTCTGCTGCTTCATCTGCAGTTCCACCGCTGCCCAGCACCAGCCCGAACAAAGGCCGCCTGGCTTTTGACCATGAGGCCACCGAAACCAGTAAAAACCCGGTGATGAAAGAACTCGATGTTTTATTAGCCGAGCAAGTCGCTGAAAAAATGGCTAAGAAAATCGACGCAAGCGGCCCTTTAGCTGCTGGACATCTTGCTGCTCTCACAGATCGTAACGCGGCTGCGCAAATCAGCGCCGCCGAACTTCATAACTTCCTAGAAAGCCATGTTAAATTCCAACTGCCTGCCCTCGTCAAAGCTGCGGTTGAGGAATACTGTAAAAACCATTATAAAGAAATCGCGCGGGAAGTGATTGCCGCCGAACTCAAGCGGCTAAGTGACGAACGCACAAGGCTGCTGAGCCAAAGTTAAAAATACTACAATCCCTTATTTAAAGGCGCTTTCATCTATGGCTCCAAGCTACGATGCCATTCATCCTGTCTTACTTGAGCCCATCATCAGACGCGCTCTAGAAGAAGATTGGGGCTATCGCGACTGGACAACTGACCTTTGCGTCACTGGCGAGCGCCAAGCCACGGCAAAGATTTATGCGAAAGAAACTCTCATTCTGGCAGGTCAACAGGTCGCGAAGTTTGTTTTTTTGCAAGTCGATCCAAGCTTAGTAGTAGAGTCGACAATGAGCGACGGCTCCCCTGTAAACAAAGGTGACTGCATTCTCACGATCAGCGGCTCAGCCAGATCCATATTAAAAGCTGAGCGTGTTGCACTTAACTTTCTCGGCCGCATGTGCGGCATTGCGAGCAACACCCATCTTTTTGTGCAAAAATTGCGCGGTACAAAAACGCAGCTACTTGATACTCGCAAATCGACACCGGGACTTCGACTGATAGAAAAATATGCAACGAGTGTCGGCGGAGCTCGCAATCACCGCATTGGTTTAAGCGATGGCGTTTTAGTAAAAGAAAATCATATTCGTGCAGCCGGAAGCATTACTCAGGCACTCGCGGAACTGCGCGAAAGCCTGCCACCCACACTAAAAATCGAAGTAGAAACCAGCAATCTCGATGAAGTTCAAGAGGCCTTATCAGCAGGTGCCGATATTATCATGCTCGATAATATGCCGCTTGCAGAAATGACCCTGGCTGTGCGCACCATTCGCGGCCGCGCCTTAGTCGAAGCTTCTGGAAATATTACGTTGGAGAATTTACGCTCTGTCGCAGACACCGGCGTCGACTTTATTTCTAGTGGCGCGATTATGCACTCTAGCCGCTGGTCTGATTTAAGCCTGCTTTTTGATCTAAGTCCGCAGGTTTAACTTGCCGCAAGAAAGGCCCCCTGACTTGCCGCGTCTAAAAACGACAGATTTTTTTTACCACGATGAGCTAGACTCCAGCAACAGCGAAGCTTTACGCAAATTAGACGACCCGGCTGCACCGGCTTTTTTTGCCATCATGGCAGGTGTGCAAGACGCGGGGCGTGGACGTCGAGGCAGCGCCTGGCAAAGCGAAAAAGGCAACCTGCACTTAACACTCGCATATAG
>JAGOVF010000253.1 GCA_018060885.1 Oligoflexales bacterium
TATCATCGCTTCAATATCAGCAGATTTGGTTTCAAAGGCTGGGTCAGAGATTTTATCGACACTGACAACTGGATGTGGATTGGCGCGTTCTAGTCGATTAATCCGCCCTTTATATAGACCTTGAACTAAGACCTTCATGCGCCCGTCAGGTAGCTTGCGCGTCCGCATGATAGAACAGACGGTTCCTATATTGTAAACATCAAAGGGAGCGTCAAGAGTAGATTCTAAAGCCTTATTGACGATTATTCCTTGTGTGTCATCAGACTTTTCATCTTCTATTTTAAATGCTGAAAGAAAAATCTTTCTTTCGCCCGCAACAGCTTCTTCTACGGCGCTCACGCAAAGGTCTTCGTTAATAAACACCGGAATAATCATGTGTGGGAATACCACAATATCTTTCAACGGTAAAAGGGGCAAAGTTCCATCTGATTCACCGGTCAATACCACTTGCGGCTTCGACATATATTTTCACTCCTGAAGTATCAATAGCGCCTTGTTCCTAAGGTCTTTGATCGGAGTATTGCGCGATGACTTGAATGGAATGTTTTTTATGCGAGCTTAGTTTTGCCAAACTTAGAAAATTTTCATTTCTTTAAATAGATAGTTAAGAAAAGATCGCCTACCTCGGAATCAGAAACATCGCCTAGTCCTTTAAAGTGTAAAACAAGACCTAATTGACAGCCTTTGGGAATATCGACGGTGAGCGAATGTTTTTCTTTGCGTCGGATAGTTTTTTTAGGGCTTTGGCAAGAACTGAGCAAAGTTCTTGTATATTCAAATTGTTTCGACCCGCCTTCATTTAAAAGGAGTGCGTCTATAAACAGAGGAATCTTGAGGTCTAAATCTTCATGGCTGTTTTGCCAAGTTTCAAATGCAATCGGCGAAAATTCTATAGTAGCTGAAAACTCTTCGAGGGCACGCACATCTTCGGCTGATAGTGCATTTTCAGTATCTAAAGAAGACGGCTTAAGTGTCTGAGCCAATTTACGATCAGAATTTTGTTTTTTATGTGTCTTCTGTAAAAGCTTTTTCGACATTTCAGCCTTTAACCTAGAAAATGGCCTACATGCTTATGCTATCACTTAAGTAGTGTTAGTCGATAGGGGGCGCTTTTATTTAGGAACGATGACACTCACCATTGAAGGACGCAATAAACGTCCGTGCAGGGTGTAGCCTGTGGCATACTGCTCTTTGACAGTTTCATGCTCGACCCCTTCCTCTTCGATCTTTTGGATTGCTTGATGTAAATTTGGATCAAAGCGAGAGCCTATAGCCTGGATGGCCTCTAAACCATTCATACGTAGAATTTCGATAACTTGTTTATAAACGAGAGCTATTCCTTCATTCAATGATTCATGGCTTGAATTGCCTTTTGCTTCTGCCTGGATTTCCGAAAGTGCCTTTTCAAAACTATCCAAAGCTGGAACGATATCTTTTAAAAGTTTTTCTGCACCATACTTTAGCAATTCCGAACGTTCTCTTTCCGCGCGTCGCCTTATATTTTCAAATTCTGCTACTGCTCGCAAATACTTGTCTTTGTATTCCTCGAGCTCTAATTTAAGCGATGAAATTTCTGACTCGTCTTCAATGTCCGAAGACGCATGGTCGCGAGCTTCCTCATTCGAGGAGTTCAAATCAGCTTCGTTACGTTCGTCGCCGGTATTTTGTTGAGTTTGATCTTCAAAGCCCATTCCCATTTGTGTCATCCTTATAATGCTAAGTTCTATTTGGCCTACCTAAAATTTTCGTACCTATTTCGACGCAGCTATGTCTCAATAGATAGTTTTGACCCAGGCACGAACTATAATCACCTTTTGAACATGTGCAAGGAAAAGGTGCAAGCTCAAAAGAGCGCTATTTTCATCTATTTAATTAAATAAATACAATCTTAATTGACACCAGCTGCTACCATTGATAAAAAATGGTTCTGCTTTTGTGAGCCGCTTGAGACGAAAAAATGTTTAACTAGAATGTCGTTCGAAAAAGCATTAATTATTTCTGTTCCACATATTGATTTAAAGAGGCTTTTTTGAACCCAGCGAGTCCAAATCTAGACAAGACAGATCTGCAGCATTCAGACTCATTAAAAAATTTAGCAGAAAAAAATGTTACTAAAGTTGCTCGAGTGAATTCTGACTTTTCAGAAATTATTAAAATTTTAGATAAATATTCATTAGAAGATATTATTGAAATTAAACTCGCACGATTTTTTGGGCAAATAAGTGAGTTCTTCCCAGAAAATTTACACAATATTATGATTCAAAAAGTAGAGAAGCCCTTGTTGTCGCATGTATTGAAAAAAACAGGCGGTAATCAAGTTCATACGGCTCAGATACTTGGTATTAATCGCAATACGCTTAGAAAAAAAATTAAGCTTTATAATTTATAGAATGGCATCGTGTTTTCATTTCTATTTCCTATTTCTTTTTTTCCTGAAGACTCGTTGTATAAATAACATGAAATTTTTTTCCGGTAATTCTGGGAAATGCACATATTTATATTATTTTCGTTTAGTATTTAGGCTCGCCGCCTACAAGCCCACCAGAGGACCGCTCAATTTTTATGCCATCCATGGCAAAATTTTCGCTACGGGTTCGGGCTCCTGCCCTCACCAGTTCCTCTGGTGGGCTTGTAGGCGGCGAGCCTAAATACTAAAGTGACTAATTGAAATATGTGCATTGCAGATTTCCTTCACTGCATTTGATTTGTTTTTCGATCTGCTTCCTGTATTAAAGATTGCAAGAATTGCGCCTTGATCACAGCCTATAAATGCAGCGTCGCTTTAATTTCGCTTCTAAATAGTCGACCGTGCTAAACCCACTTTTTCAGAAAAGTGGGTTTTTTGATGCTCAGTTTTTAGACAAAATTTTGTAAAAATTGATACATAAAATTTGGCAAAAAAATGGCCGCTATTAGCTTAGCCATA
>JAGOVF010000122.1 GCA_018060885.1 Oligoflexales bacterium
TCTTGGTAGTTACCAAGATGGTGGGAGCTTCTTGGTCGTCATCAAGAAGACAAAAAAGAGTGGGTATGTTTCTTTATTTCTTGGGAGCTATTTAGACATGATAACTGATCCTATAGCTGATTTATTAACGCAGATTCGCAATGCCCAAACTGCGGGACGAGAGGTGGTTTCTATCCCAGCCTCGAAAATGAAAATAGCAATTACCCATGTTCTAAAAGAAGAGGGTTTTGTTCGAGCTTTTAAATGCATAAAGGATCAACGCCAAGGCATTTTAAAGATCGCGCTTAAGTACGATGAAACAGGTGGGCCTGTGATACACCAGATTAAACGTCAAAGTACGCCGAGTCGCCGTGTATATTTGCATGCTGACAAAGTCCCTTATGTAAAGAATGGTTTTGGTGTGGCAATATTGTCGACTTCAAAAGGTATCATGACGGATCGTGATGCTCGGAAATTGCAAGTCGGTGGCGAATATGTGTGCTCGGTATTTTAATAAACAGAATTAATTAACTTTCAGCAGGTAAGTTTACATGTCTAGAATCGGAAAAAACGTTATCAAGCTACCTAAAGGCGTAGACTTAAAACTTAATGGAACAAAAGTTTCTGTTAAGGGTCCAAAAGGCGCGATGGAGCATGAGTTGCACGCTTCAATGACTTTGAAAGTTGAAGGTACTGATGTTACTGTGACACCTAAAAGCGACTCTCTAGAAATTAAAAGGTTTTATGGATTGACGCGGACTTTAGTGAACAACATGGTTGTTGGTGTTTCTCAAGGTTTTACGAAAACATTGACTTTAATCGGTGTTGGTTACCGAGCTCAACCAAGTGGCAAAGGTATCACCTTGTCTTTAGGTTACAGTCATCCTATTGAGTTTTTACCTCCGGCGGGTGTGGAAATAAAAGTTGATAAACAAACCACGGTCATAATATCTGGTGCAGATAAGCAAGCCGTTGGTCAAACTGCGGCGAAAATCCGTAGCTTTAGGCCACCTGAACCTTACCATGGTAAAGGTGTACGTTATGCAGATGAAGTAATCGTCACTAAAGTAGGTAAAGCAGCTGGTAAATAGTTAAGGTTTTTGAATTTATTGATGTGTTCAAAGGTTTATTAATTAGCTTATCGATCAAATGCAAATAGACTAATAGATTAATAGAGAGTTGATTATGAGTGACATGACAAAAAAAGTTTTACAATCTCGGGCAATGCACGAAAAGCGTAAAAAGCGTGTTAGAGCTAAGATTTCAGGTACTTCTGAACGTCCAAGACTCTGCGTTTTTCGCTCTGACCGCCATATTTATGCGCAGGTCATAGATGATAATGTAGGAAAGACTTTGGTTTCTATTAGCTCATATTCGAAGACAAACAAGGATAGAGCGAATAAAGACAAATGCGTCGAGTTGGGCAAAAATCTTGCACAGAAGTGCAAAGCTGCAAATATAGATAAAGTTGTTTTTGATCGTAATGGCCGTGTTTATCATGGTCGTGTTAAGGCTTTTGCTGAAGGCGCACGTGAAGGTGGTTTGAATTTTTAAGTTTAACGCTTGGTTTTAACAGCCAGGCTTTTTTTTACGTTTACGGAGTATTGCATTGAGCAGAGAAACTAAAGAACAAGATGTGTTGCAGGACAGAGTCGTACACATTGCCCGTGTTGCTAAGGTCGTAAAAGGCGGTCGGCGTTTTAGCTTCAGCGCACTTGTTGTTGTTGGCGATAGCAAAGAAAAGGTCGGTTTCGGCTTAGGTAAGGCTGGAGAAGTTCCAGATGCTATTCGTAAGGCATCCGAACAAGCTAAAAAAACTATGTTTAAAGTCGCAATAGTTAAGGGAACAATACCTTTTGAAGTTACTGGTCGCTTTGGTTCTGCCAAAGTGGTTATGTATCCAGCAAAAAAAGGTAAAGGTATCATCGCCGGTGGTGCAGTACGCACTATCGTTGAGATGGCAGGTATCAGTGATATCGTTTGCAAGGTACATGGAACGAAGAATTCTCAAAACGTTGTTCGCGCAACAGTAGATGGCTTGCAACAATTATTTTCTTTGAAGGAATATGCAAAGGCACGTGGCAAAGAAATGATTGATGTACAGCAAATTCGACACGTTGAGAAGGCAGAAAAGTCAGGAAAAGGAATCAAGGCGGGTGTAAAGCTGGGTGTAGATAAAGCGGCTGGCGCTAAGGCTTAAGGTCTTTGATGTCGTTCTGCTGATAGTGGTATAAGTTATTTTTTATCAGTTCATGTGAGGCGTATATGTCACAGTTAGTTATAACTCAAACAAAAAGCTTAATCGGACAAACCGAGCGAGCGCGGTCTATAGTGAAAGCGCTTGGTCTTGGTAAGATCAACTCGCAAAACACTTTGAAGGACAATAACTGCATTCGAGGCATGATTAATAAAGTTAATCATTTGGTGCAGTATGAGATTAAAAGCTAAATTTAGAGATTAGGATCTATAGAAAATAAGACATGCTCCTGTAGTTAATTAAAGGTGTTTTTATGAAAGACTTATCAAATTTAAGCCCCAACAAAGGTTCGAACAAAACCAATAAGCGTTTAGGACGTGGTATTGGTAGTGGACTTGGCAAAACTGCCGGTAAAGGACACAAAGGCCAAAAGGCGCGCAAGGGCGGCGGAATCAGAGCAGGATTTGAAGGTGGACAAACACCTCTATATAGGCGCTTACCTAAAGTTGGTTTTATAAATCCGTTTCCAAATGATTACAGCATCGTCAATCTTGATGACTTGAACAAGTTCGACGCGGGTACCGAAATCAACGTAGCTTTATTATTGAAGGCTGGTTTGGTAAAGAAAAAGGCACTTAAATTAAAAATTTTGGGAATGGGCAAGCTTGAAAAAGCTCTAACCATTAAAGCTAATAAGTTTAGTGCAAGTGCAAAGGCAGCTATTCAAGCCGCTGGTGGTAAGGCTGAGGAGATCTGAGCGTGAGCAACCAAATATCGCGGCTTCCTGAAGACAAACTCAATCATCTCCAAAAGAAAATATTATTTACCTTAGGGTTTATTGCGCTCTACCGTATTGGTGTGCATGTTCCAATTCCTGGGGTCAATACAGATGCTTTGGGACAATTTTTTTCAAGCCAAGGTGGTAACATTCTTGGAATGTTTAATATGTTTTCTGGTGGTGCTTTAGAGCGTTTTAGTATTTTTGCGCTCGGTGTTATGCCTTATATCTCGGCTTCAATTATCGCTCAATTATTGACCGTAATCGTGCCACATCTTGAGGCTCTATCAAAAGAAGGCGAAGCTGGCCGAAAAAAAATTACTCAATACACCCGCTATGGCACAGTGGTACTTGCTCTTATTCAAGGTTTTATGATTTCTAGTACTTTGGCATCTTCTAGTTTTGCAGGCCAAAGTTTAGTAGGTGACGCGGGTTTGAGCTGGCGTATTTTTACAACGATATCTCTTACGGCTGGAACTGCCTTTGTTATGTGGTTGGGTGAGCAGATTACTGAAAGAGGAGTCGGAAACGGCATCTCTTTGATAATTTTTTCAGGTATCGTTGCAGGCTTGCCTAGCGTTATTTCAAATACCTATACGCAATATTCAAGTCAAGCTATGGATCTTCCACGAATTCTGTTAATGATCGCAGTCGTCATAGCTGTCACCGCCGGCGTTGTTTTTGTAGAACAATCGGCACGTCAAGTACCCATTCAATATGCAAAGAGGCAGGTTGGACGGCGAGTTTATGGCGGACAACAATCTCACTTGCCGATCAAATTGAATTCTGCTGGCGTTATACCACCAATTTTTGCAAGTTCATTGCTTCAGTTTCCGGTTTTGATTGGGCAGACAAACCCGACTTCCGCTATAGGTGGATTCTTAAGTACTTATCTTGGGCCAGGAAATTGGCTTTACAATACTATTTATGTTGTTCTTATTGTATTTTTTACTTTTTTCTACACCTCGATTACTTTTAAAGCGGACGACGTTGCTGAAAATTTAAAAAAGCACGGCGGATTTATTCCTGGAATTCGTCCTGGGCCAAGAACCGCAGAATTTTTACATCGATTATTAAATCGTCTTACTTTTTCAGGGGCAATTTACCTAGCTTCAATTTGTGTACTACCGACTATTTTAACTGGTCGCTTTAATGTTCAATTCTATTTTGGTGGAACGAGTTTATTAATCGTTGTAGGTGTCGCTTTAGATACTTTTAGGCAAATTGATGCTCATCGTCAGTCTCTACGTTATGATGCCTTCCTTAAACAAGGAAAGGGTCGGGGTAGGGGGGGACTTCGCTAGTGATTTTTGTTTTTATAGGGCCGCCCGGTGCTGGTAAAGGCACGCAGGCGAAACTATTGGTCGATGAATTTGGATACCGCCAAATATCCACTGGAGAAGCCCTTAGAAAGCATGTCAAGGATGGCACACCCCTAGGGCTTAAAGTAAAAGCTGTTATGGAGCGCGGCGAGCTGGTCTCGGACGCAATTTTATTAGATATATTGAACGCAGAAGTCGGCAGCAGGGCAGAAGAGAAAGTTATTCTAGATGGCTATCCTAGAAATTTAGAACAAGCCAAAACTCTTCAGTCTTACAAAATGGCACATAAAATTGCCGGCGCTGTATTTCTCGATATCGACCTTGAACGTCTGACAGAGCGTTTAACAGGTCGCAGGGTTTGCGAGAATTGTGGGATGAATTATCACGTTAAGTGGAATCCTACAAAATCGGCTGGGGTTTGTGACAAGTGTGGTTCAAAGGCTGTGGTGCAGCGACCTGATGATGCACTTGAGAAGGTAGAAACGAGATTGGCAATATACGAAGAGCAGACGCGGCCAGTTTTAGATTTTTATCGAAGCAAAGGACTTCTGCACGCTGTTGATGGGAACCGCGCTGTTGACTTAGTGAATCAGGACTTGCGGCGAGTGATGGAAAAATTACAAGGGGCTTAATCCCCGTGTTTTTGCTTGGATTAAGACTTGCTATTGGAATTTGATTAATATAGTGTGTGCCACTGGCAATTTGGGTTAAAAAGGTTTTTAGGCTGCATGTCAAAAGAAGAAGTCATTGAAATTGAAGGTGTAGTACGAGAGCCACTGCCAAATGCGATGTTTCGAGTTGAGCTTGATAATGGTCACGAAGTGTTAGCCCACATCAGTGGAAAAATGCGTATGCACTTTATCAGAATTTTGCCTGGCGATAGAGTGAAGTTAGAAATTTCGCCTTATGATTTGAAGCGTGGTCGGATTACCTACCGAGCTAAGTAGTAGGGTTTAAAGAAGTAAAAAAGGTTGTCGTTTTAGGGTTAAAATCGGGAAGGATTCGAATCATGAAAGTACGAGCAAGTGTAAAAGCGATGTGTGATAAGTGCAAAGTGATCCGTCGTCACAGTGTCGTACGGGTGATTTGTGCGGTTAAAAAGCACAAGCAACGTCAAGGATAAGAAACGAAAGTATCTGAGGTTTAAGGAAACGAGGAGCAGAGAATGGCCCGTATAGCAGGTGTGGATCTTCCAGGACATAAAACAGTCGAAATCGCTTTGACCGCGATTTTTGGTGTAGGTCGTCAGACAGCGATCAAAGTTTTAAAGAAAGCAAATATTGAGCGGACAATTAAAGCTGGTGATCTCAGCAATGATCAAATCACTGCGATTCGCCGAGTATTGGATGCTGATGTCACCGTGGAAGGTGATTTGCGTCGTGAGATTGCTCTTAATATAAAAAGATTAGTAGATCTTGGTTGCTACCGTGGTTTGCGCCATCGCCGAGGACTCCCAGTTAGAGGGCAAAGAACTAAAACAAACTCGAGAACAAGAAAAGGTCCTCGTAAAACTGTGGCTGGTAAGAAAAAAGCAGTTTAATTAGTCGATTGATAGAAATTGAGTGTCCAACTTTATTAAGCTAAGGATTTAAACTCGATGGTACGAGTCACAAAAAAGAGAAAAGTTAGAAGAAATGTCCCGAATGGAGTGGTGCATGTACAAGCTTCATTCAACAATACGATTATCACAATCACAGACGTGAATGGTGAAGTCATTAGTTGGAGTTCTTCTGGTTCTAAAGGATTTAAGGGTTCAAGAAAAAGCACGCCATATGCGGCTCAAATTGCAGGCGAAGACGCTGCTAAAAAAGCCTACGACTTGGGAATGCGCGCATGTGCGGTTTTGGTAAATGGCCCAGGAAGCGGTCGCGAAAGCGCCGTTAGAGCTGTAGCTGCTGCAGGAATTAAAGTGACGATGATTAAAGACATCACTCCAGTTCCTCACAATGGTTGCAGACCTCCGAAGCGTCGTCGGGTCTAGATAAAGGTTACTCTTTCTTAGTTTATGGAGGAAGTTCGATTTGGCTAGATATACAGGTCCAGTTTGTCGATTTTGTCGGCGTGAAGGACAAAAATTATTTTTAAAAGGTGAGCGTTGTCATACTGATAAGTGTGGTGTAGAGCGTAGAGCTTTCCCACCAGGACAGCATGGTGCAGCTCGCAAAAGTAAGCTTTCAGAATACGGAACACAGTTGCGGGAAAAACAAAAAGTCCGCCGTGTTTATGGTGTTCTTGAGCGGCAATTTCGGAAATTTTTCAAAGAAGCTGAGCGTATTCGTGGCGTGACTTCTGAAATCTTCTTCAGAAATTTGGAATTGCGCGCGGACAACGTCGTTTTCCGGATGGGCTTTGCTCGCAGTCGTCAAGAAGCGCGCCAGATCGTGCGCCATAATCATATTTTGGTCAACGGCAAGCGTATGAATATTCCGAGCGCTCGTATTGAGGTCGGTGATTCTGTGACGATTTGTCCTAAGTCGCAAAATATGGCATTGTTTAAGCTCGCAGAAGAACATTATAAAAAGCGTCCAGTTCTTAATTGGTTGAATGTAGACGCCCCGAAATTTGCTGGAAAAGTCGTAGCAGCTCCGACTCGAGATGATATTCAGTTAGCTGTTAAAGAACGTTTGATTGTTGAGTTGTACAGTAAGTAGGTCTGAGAACATAAGATCGTTTTCGTTAGAAGCTTCTTATAACTGACCTTAGTGCGTGTTGGAATTAACCTTAGATGATCGGAGTGGCGAATGCACCGTAATTGGCAAGATTTAATTAAACCAAGCGGTATCGAAGTCAACGAATTGTCGGATACTTATGGCAAGTTTGTTATCAAGCCATTAGAGCGTGGGTACGGCGTAACTCTAGGCAATTCTTTGCGTCGAGTTTTGTTAGCAAGTATCAACGGTGCCGCGATTGTTGCCGTTAGAATTGATGGTATTGAGCACGAATTTTCAACAATTCAGGGTGTTAAAGAAGATGTCACAGACATCATTTTGAATTTAAAACAAGTCAATCTGCGTTATTTTGGTGAGAGTGATACGACAATTACCCTGTCGGCTTCTGGCCAAGGTGTTTTGCGTGCAGGCGACATTCAAACAAACGGTGATGTTGAAATTTTGAATCCAGAGCAGTTGATTGCGACTCTCGGCCCTGATGCAAAATTAAATATGGAAATGATCGTACGTCATGGTCGTGGATATGTTTCAGCTGAACAAAATCGTCCTAGTGACGAAGATGGTGCAGGTTTTGCTGTAGGTACTATCGCGATAGATGCGATTTTCGCACCTGTGCGCCGTGTGGCTTACAATATTACAAACGCTCGTGTCGGTCAAATGACAGATTACGACCGTTTGTCTCTAGAAATTTGGACAAATGGTGCAGTTAGACCGGACGATGCTGTTGCGTTTGCAGCTAAAATTCTCAAAGAACAATTAACTGTATTTATCAACTTTGACGAAACCGAAGAAGAAGACACTAAGGTTCGTGAAGTTGAGTCTTCGCCACGCCTTAATGAAAATTTATTTAAGACTGTTGATTCACTTGAACTCAGCGTGAGAGCAGCGAATTGCTTGGAAAATGCTGACATAAAGTACATCGGTGAATTAGTCGTAAGAACTGAGAGTGATATGCTCAAAACTAAAAACTTTGGCCGTAAATCTCTGAACGAAATAAAAGATATTTTAAGCGAAATGGGTTTGTCGTTAGGAATGAAGATAGATAATTTTGATCCATCGACTTTACGTAAACAAGGTGAGACGAGCGGTCATTAATCTCAAGAGGTAAGTCATGAGACACTTAAGTGGTTATAGAAAATTAGGTAAAAACACCAGTCATCGTCGTGCGATGTTGCGCAATATGGCGACCTCATTGTTTTTGCACGAACGTATTGAAACGACAATACCTCGAGCAAAAGAACTTAAAAGTATCGTTGAGAAATTGATAACAGCCGGGAAGACAAACACACTTCACGCTCGTCGCATGGTCTCTAGCTACTGTTTCGATCAAGATGCTGTTAAAAAAATCTTTGACACATTTGCTGAGCGTTATAAAACAAGACCAGGTGGTTATACCCGAATCTTCCGCAAAGGGATTCGTTTTGGCGATGGCGCGCAAAGGGCGATATTAGAGTTGGTGGACCGTGAGGGCCCAGCTAAAGAAGCGTCAGGGAAAGAAGTGCCAGCTGTAGCAAAGACTGAGAAAAAAGCTAGCAAGGCAAAAGCTGCCCAGTGAGTTTGGGTTTTGGCTCATAGTTGGCTTATAATTACTACAGGTTTGAGGGAGCTCGATGGGCTCCTTTTTTTTGTTAGGTAGGTAGGAGGTAGGATGAAATTTTTTGTTGGTTTTTATCTGTTCCTTTTCTTTTCAGCCTGTAAACAAATCCCATCTATAAAAGAAGACCTAAGCAATCGTTTTTTCCAATCAAATGGTCGGCCTCTTTTTAAATCTGCAGAAAAAGTTCCAATTAAGCAGGTGCATCTAGACCTCGCTCTGATTCAAGGAAGAGAAATTGTCGTTGAAGGCACTATCGATCGAGTGAGTGAATTTAGATCGTATCTGGTTCTTGCAGACGACTCCGGAAAATTGATCGTCAATCTCGTCAATATTTACCATCTGCCTGAGGAAATTCTTTTAGGGCAAAAAGTCCGTGTAAAAGGTACGATTGCATATGGCAAAAAAGGTACTCCACTTTTAGAAGCTGCAGCGCTGAATTTTAATGCCGGGTAGCTGTTTAGGTTAAGATAATCAGCTAAAGAGTCGTGTGCCCAGCCAAAAGATGAGCGCTAGAAGATGTGCTATAGGACTTAATTTGAAGTTATGAAACTCTATTTCTATGTCCTACGTGAATATTTGAAGTATGTTTTTGGAACTCTTGTTCTTTGTGTTTTTTTATTTATACTTTTTGATTTCATCCATAAAACCACAAAATATATCCCTCGTTATGAGCCTTCTGGTACCGATTTGCTTCAGCTTTATTATTTTCAAATCCCAAGTTTAATTTCACAAGCTCTACCGATCTCAGCTCTATTGGCATCTGTGGCAGCGATGGTAATGCTAGCGAGAAATAACGAGCTGACGGCGATGCGGGCTGTTGGCATGGGCCCGCTTTCAATATGTCTTCCCTTATTAATGGGTGGCGGAATTCTTTGTGCTGTTGGTTTCATAGTCGGAGAAGTCTTTTTGCCGCAATTTGCGCATCGCATGTATTACTTAAAAGAGGTCGTGATAGAAGGTGAGGAGGCTGACAGCCTTGCAGAGCGTTCGAACTGGTTTAGGCAAGGCGATCAGCTTTTTAATTTTGCACAATATAATCCCGAAACAGCAACTTTGCATAATGTTCGCATTATGAAAATGGGTTCTAACTTTAGGCCGACAGATCTTACAATCGCCGAATCTGCCGCTTTTCGTTTTGATTCAGGTGACTGGCTCTTAGATAATATCAGAGTGATTAATTTTAATCGGTCCGGGCAAGTTCTTAGCAACAGTCCTAGTCCTCCGGAGGTTTTTATCCTGCCATTCAAACCACAAGAGCTGCAAAAAGATCGACGTAAACCGAGTGAAATGACTTTAAAGGAGTTGCGTCAAAATATCGTAAAAGCTAAAAACTCTGGCCAACCGTCTTTAGATTTAGAAGTCGATTTTCACTTTAAGCTTGCCTATCCTTTTGCAGCTCTAGTAGTGAGTTTGGTGGGCCTTCAATTTATGTATTTATCGGAGAGAACTACAGACACGATTAAAGGTGTTTTGATGGCCTTTGGAATCGGTGTGACATATTGGTTTATTCTCATCGCAGCGCGCGCTTTAGGAACTCGGGGCGATGTTCCACCGGAAATTGCGAGTTGGCTTGCGAATACTGGTGTACTTTCAGCGAGTCTTATCCAAACTTGGTATCGTAGAACTCAATAGCCAGCATCTTTATAGTTGCCATTTGAGCTTGACACTTTTTCTTCTAGCGGTCATTTTGTAAAACCGATTCTTATGGTGGCCATGGCGAAGTGGTTAACGCACCGGATTGTGATTCCGGCATACGTGGGTTCAATCCCCACTGGCCACCCCACTCGTTTCTTTTTCGATTATACGGCGTCAGACTTTCGCATCGCGCTCCTCGCCGTACAATAAGGTACTGTCTCGTCGCGCTCGCTTGTCTTCCTTGTCTAATCGAAAAATAAACCCCAAATCCTCACGTTTCTTTTTTATTTTTTTTCGTTAACGCGAGTTGCTAATTTTTTTTAGCGTCTCGAGTTGCAAGAAGGTATCGGTGCGTCTTTTTTCATGCGCTATCCTCCTTTTAAGCCCAAATCCTCACGTTTCTTTTTTATTTTTTTTCGTTAACGCGAGTTGCTAATTTTTTTTAGCGTCTCGAGTTGCAAGAAGGTATCGGTGCGTCTTTTTTCATGCGCTATCCTCCTTTTAAG
>JAGOVF010000254.1 GCA_018060885.1 Oligoflexales bacterium
TAGCGTACAATCTCTTTAACCAAATCGCGACTGTTGACATACGTTACACCCGTAAAGAGAACCAACTATTCCCCTACCTCGAAAAGCGCGGATGGTTTGGCCCTAGCCAAGGCATGTGGAGCTTTCAGGATGAAAATCGTAAACTCATCAAAAATGTCCGAGCAAAATTAGAATCTGCTCGCCTTGATGAATTAAAACCTGACCTAGAACTTATGATTTCAGAGCTTATGCGAATGACCCAAGTCGAAGAAATGCGGCTGTTCCCCAATGCACTGCGCATGCTGTTGCCAGAGGACTGGGAGGCCATGAAGTTAGGAGAAGCCGAAATCGGGTGGATGCACAAAAAAGCCAAAGTTGAAGCCGTTAGCAACACTCCATTTTCAGAAGCTGTGGTTGGCCCCGAAGGTTTCTTAAAAATGAATGAGGGTCTAATGACTCTTGAACAAATTAATTTAATGCTGCAGTTCATTCCGTTTGACCTAACCTACGTTGACGAAAACGACAAAGTTCTCTTCTACAACCGTGGAGAAGATCGTGTCTTTCCACGAAGCGCGGGAGTGATCGGTCGCGAGGTCCGTTTTTGTCATCCACCCAAAAGCGTTTCTATGGTTTTAGAGATTCTAGAAGAGTTTCGCGCGGGCCGTAAGAGCGTAGCTGAATTTTGGATTAACTTTAGAGGCAAGCTCATTCACATCCGTTATTTCGCAGTTAGAGATCATGAGCAAAAATACAAAGGTGTTATCGAAGTCTCTCAAGATGTTACAGACATAAAAAAACTCGAGGGTGAAAAGCGTCTGCTCGACTGGAACCATTAGTCAGTACCATATTCACAGCCAACTTCTGGAATTAGTCGCATAAGATCGTCTGATCCACAGTGCTGACAGCAACCAGTTGCCGTTTCTTCATAGCAGCTATAGCAAAATGGTTTTGAGCGTTTAAATGCAAGTTTTTCTAATTGTGCTTTAATTTCTGAATTCATAAGTGGCTCCTTGTTTTGTTGTTGGCCTCTTGATCGAGGGTTCCTTCGCAGAAGCTCAGGAACCTGAGGGGGCCAAGAAAGTGAGCAAGGACTCAAGTCTCGACATTCATTTAGCGACAGCGGGCAAAGCCCATGACAAAGCAAAGCTTTGGCGGGGGCTTATGTCTTGAATGGCGAAAACAGACTTGAGTTCGCAGCCGAGCGGCAAAATAGACAAGGAGCTTTGAAACAGTCTGAATGTACTTTGAAAATACTATCGAGAAGGCGAATATTTTATGGAGTGCCCCTCAAAAAAATTAGGACTGCCCCAAGTTTCGGTCCTTGATTCATACAAAAGCTTCGCGCGGGCGATATAGATCCACTTTGTGAACGAATCCAAGTTACCAGCCAGCGCAGCCGCCAAAACAATCGTGATGGCAAAATCTGTTAATTTATCGAAGCTCATATTGATCTCCATTCTGGACAAGATGTCCGTTTTTAATTCTTTTGACTATGTTGTCTATGGAATTCCAAGACCAAGTTTTGCCCATTGGCGATGGGACCCGCTTTCCATTCAACTTGGTGGCTATGGAATTCAATGGCTGTCCCGATTTCCAGAGGCCGATGATCTGAAGTAACGTCGGGTACTCTTTCGGGTGCTTGACGACCCGCCCTTCAAGGTATGCAAAGCCATAGGGCGGCTTCACATTTTTCTTTCCCACAAGTCTTTGTGTGGCCCTATGACTTTCCGGAAAGGCCGGCCTAATCGGTATCTTAAGCCGAATTAAAATATCTCTGATCTTAGTTTTTGAAATACTTAGTAGCTTTTCGATATCACGAAAAGAATTGCCTTTTAGGTAGAGTAGAGTGATATTTTCATCAAGTTCAGGCGAATTAGAAAAAGTTAACTGTATGAAATCATGTGACTTTGGCCACATTGCCTGATGGGCGGCTGGAGTCACCATTTTTAGATTCTCTTCATGGGGTTCGCTTCATTTTTGACTGCCCTAAAATATCTTGAATGAAATAATTTATATTTTGCTGAATTTTCTCTGGATCATAAGCAATGTTAGGTGTTCTTGATAAATTTATTATATTTTGAAAGCTGCTTGGAAATTCTGTCAGTATTGTATTGAGATTGGCGGGGATTGCGTTGTTGTTTAACTTTGTTAATAGAGCATCTAATACAGCTAAATGGTTTTGGGAGCTGTAGCTTGGTGGTTGTGCTAAATCATCCAATATAACCCCAATCATATATGGTAGAACTAAAGAAGCAATACTTGGCTGAGCGGTCGACTTAAAGTAATTCGAAATGAATTCAAAAGATCTTTGCGATATTTTTTTTAATAGCGGCCAATGGGCTCCATTAATTCCGGCAATATGTGCAATAAGGTCATGTGTTCCCATAAAAGCTAATTTGCCTTGTCTTACAAGGTCGGCAAATTTTAGCGAGTCGTTATTTTCTAACTCCCAAAAATTAGTCTGATAATATCCTTTTTGCGGATCAAATCCGCCAAAAATTGAATTTAATCCCCATGATTTCACTAATACCAACTCAACTCCATGAGCTTCAGCTATTTTATTCACTATTGCTGGGAAAAAATAAAGTGAATGTAAAGTTCCATTTATATTTGATGATAGGTCGGGGTGGGTGACATCATAAAATCCATTTGCTCTAAGTTCTAGTTGATCTGTTTCAGTTGAAAAAATTCGAAGACCAAAAAATTTGTTCCATTCGACAAATTCAGATTTTAAAGATTCGGGATCAACTGGAGTATTTGTTGTTGAGTTAAAAATAAATCGAGCAAGTTCGTCGTTAACAGAACCAATTTCGCGATGAATGCCGTAACTTGCAATCTTAGAAGAAAAATAAATATTTTTTGAAAAAGGCGTGACTTCATCTAGATTGTTAAACTGATGTCGGAGG
>JAGOVF010000255.1 GCA_018060885.1 Oligoflexales bacterium
CAATTGGGATACCCAAAGAGTCTGCTAACGTATTCATGACGGTTATGCCTATTCTTAACCCTGTAAAACTACCGGGCCCCCTATACACACCCAAGCCACTCAAGTCGGTAAAATCATTTTCATGCAAATTCAATTTTTCCTTCATGAAAGAAAGCAGTCCTTTAGATAAGTCTCTTCCGCTCTCCCATTCATAACAATTTTTTTCATCATTCTTGGTTAAAATTAGTTTCGTTATTGGCGTACTGGTGTCTAAAAACATTCTCATTTGGTTAATCCTTCTTTTATATAGGGAAAATCGTCTAGTCCACTTAACTCAATTTCGCGGCCCTCTTCAAGATGAATAATTTCAATTTTTATTCTCTTAACGGGCAAGAAACCTTCAACGACGCCAGACCATTCCACAGCAACCACACTATCACTTTCAGAGGCAGCCTCGTTTAAATCATTTCTCATTATTCCTGGATCATCTAATCTATAAAAATCATAATGATGAAGAAAGATGCCGCGCCTTCCTTCGTAAAAACGACTGATAGTAAAACTAGGGCTTTGCACCTCATCTAATATTTTTAAGCCTTTCGCTAAACCCTTCACGAAAGTTGTTTTGCCACTACCAATATCTCCGTTAAGCTCAATAAATTCTCCGCCTTTTAATAAAGCTCCTATTTGCTCACCAAGAGATATTTGATCTTTTTCCGACAAACTAACCATTTTCATTATGGTCAATTATACCACGATGGATTATAATAGAGTTACAGTATGCGTATTTCAGACGAAACCATAAAAAAGGTGCTCGTACGCAGTGGTGTGGCTACTGAAGAGCAAATTCAAGCTTTAACAGAAGAAGCTGCTAAATTAGATGTATCTATTCAAGAGCTAGCTTTACAGCGAGGCACAATAGATGATATTGCTTTAGCTAAAGCTTTTTCAAATTACAGTGGCACTCCGTATACCAATCTCGATCCAAGCAAAATACCCTTTGACACACTTTCCATTATCCCCGAACAAGCAGCTCAACAGTACAAAGCTATTCTATTCAAAATAGACGACGACGGAAATTATCATTTAGCCATGGACGATCCAGACGATGTTGTGGCTATTAGCTTTATAGAAAAAGTTCTTGGTAAACCAGCAAAAGTTTACATTGCTCCAACTAGTCACATCTTAAACGCCTTGGGTGCGTATCGCGCTAACGTAGACAAAGAGCTAGATGATGTTATTGATATTCAAAGAGCCGAGAATACAGAAAATCAAGTCACAGACGAAGAAGTTGACGAAAATTCACCAATTGCAAAAACTTTAAATCTTTTACTGGAATACGCCATTCGTTCTAGCGCCAGCGATATTCACATTGAACCTCGCGAAGAATTTATTCAAATTCGTTATCGCATAGATGGCGTGTTGCGCGAAGTTAACCGTTTACCAAAAAATGTGCAATTTCCATTGGTTAGTCGCATTAAAATTTTAGCAAATTTAAAAATTGATGAAAGGCGTGTTCCGCAAGATGGTCGTTTTAAAATTAATCTTGGTGGAAAAAAATACGCATTACGTGTTAGCTCCCTACCAATTGCAGACGGCGAGAAGATTGTTATTCGTATTCTAGATGAATCTAACCAAGCAGTCTCGCTAAAAGAACTTGGTTATTGGGGTACGGCGCTAAAGGACACCACCGAGGCAATGTCCGAGCCCGATGGCATGATATTAGTTACAGGCCCTACCGGAAGCGGAAAATCTACCAGCTTATTTAGTATCTTAACTATTCTTAATACGCCAGAAATAAATATTTCTACAGTAGAAGATCCAGTAGAATATAAAATTCCAGGGGTTAATCAAACTCAAACAAATCCTAAAGCGGGCATGACATTTGCCAATGGCCTTAGATCTTTACTTCGACAAGATCCAAATATCATAATGATTGGTGAAATTAGAGATAGTGAAACCGCTGGGCTTGGCATACAAGCAGCGTTAACTGGCCACTTAGTTTTTAGTACACTCCACACAAATAATGCTGCAACGTCTTTGCCACGTTTGCTAGACATGGGCATTGAACCTTTCCTAATTGCAAGTACTGTAAAAGTTGCCATTGGACAAAGGCTAGTACGTCGCATTAACCCAGAAACTCGAATCTCCTACACTCCAACACCTGAAGATCTTAAATCTATTATGTCGTCTTTTGGTCTATCTTACGAGAATGACATGATGCTCATTCATAATCTTGAAAAACAAGCCAAGGCAGATGGCATTGGTGGAGATTTGCCTCTTAGCTCTGACGGAAAAACTATTAATACTTTGTGGAAGCCAGACGAAAAAGATGATTCTCCGGGTTCAATAAATGGCTACAAAGGTCGCCGAGGCATATATGAAGCCTTGAAAAATACCGTCGCAGTTCAACACCTAATTACGGCGAACGCTACAAGCGAGCAAATTAACGAACAAGCCTTAAAAGACGGCATGATAAGCATGACATTAGACGGTTTTATCAAATGCTTAAGAGGCGAAACTACTGTTGAAGAAGTAATGCGTGTGGTAAGGAACTAAACTATGCCACTATTCTACTATGAAGCTATTGATGAAAAGAAAAAAATAGTTAAAGGAAAAATAGAACACGAAGATCGCTCTGACGTGATAAAAACTTTAGTTTCACAAAAGTTGCGCCCTATTAAAATAACAGAGACTAAACCGAATTCTTTAACATCAATGAATATCTCTTTTGGTGGAAAGAAAATAAAAAACAGCGATCTAGTAATAATGACTCGACAACTTAGTGTTATGGTGGGCGCTGGGGTGCCTTTAATACGTTCTTTAAACTCATTAGCCTTGCACGCACCAGAAGAATCACCTCTTCGATCAATACTCCTGGAAGCTATTAAAG
>JAGOVF010000123.1 GCA_018060885.1 Oligoflexales bacterium
ATCTTATTGTAATAGTTATCAGTCGTTTATCACAGATGTGTGCTGAACAATATCTTCAGCAGCAATTTTTTAATCCTCTTTCAATGAGTCATAGCGGTATAGATATTAAAAGAAATAAATATGCATGGGAAAGTTTAGTACCTGGTGAAATGTATAATGGCTTCTTTCATATGCGGTCCTGGCCCTGGTTATTGCAATACCCAACTCTTGCGACCCACTACGGTGCTTCCGGAAATATTTATTCAACTGCAAAAGATTTGCACCTATGGAATAAACCCCTGCATAATTCAAGCCTAATTTCTGCTCCTTTGTACCAAGAATTAATAAAACCAGCTCTCAAAGAATATTCTTTTGGATTAGTTATTAAGGAAAAGAAGAACAAAGACACTTATTATTGGCACAATGGATCTATATCGCCACTCGGATATAGTTCTTTTTTAGGATGGCTGCCAAAGCAGAAAATTTCTATTGTTTTACTCAGTCACCGAAGCCACAACACTAGTTTAATGACAGAATTTGGCATAAAAGCCGCGAATATTTTTGTGGCCCCAAGCGACTCTGAAAAACCTATTGGCCAGCTCGAATTCAGTTCGTATATTAGTGAAGCCGTCACTCTATTTTTTCCCTTAAGTGTGATTTTATCTTTTCGCTATGTTTATATTTTGGCTTTTTCATTTATTGGTAGCGCGTCTTTGTGGACTATTAGATTGGCGTCAACACTTGCATTATGTGCATGCGCATTAACACTCCTATATCCAATTTTTCGTCATGAAAAAATAGGGGTTTTTCTTTTTTGCGTTACAGTTTTTGCTTTGGTGATAATTTTATTTAGAAATAGAAGAAAACTTTTCGACTTTAGGTTTCAATCAATAACATTTAAATCTATTCAGTCGGATTTAATTTCAATAGCTATATTTATGTATTTTTTGCAGGCGATGGTGGTACTTTGGTTTATCGTTTCAGTAATTTTTGCAGGACTATTTGTTTTCTTTTACAATAGAATTGATAAAACTAGGTCACAACAACAAATAATATAGGTAGAAAATAGAGCTTGTTCAATAATTATACAAATCCAATAAAATTTCGGGAAGATATATACCCTATACTACTTCAGAATGAAGCCGAAAATTGCCTCGGTATAGGCATTATTGATACTCTTATTAACATGCCCGAAAGATATTCAAAGTTCCATCTTGCTGCCATAAAATCTAAAAAAGATAACTCAGTGGTCGGAGCAAGCTGGATAACACCACCTCACCCCCTTGGGATTACAAGACTTGCACCAGAAAATATTTCATCGGTCATCGACTTTGCGCTTGAGCTCTCGGAGAGACCATCGGGAGTCGTCGGTCCTAGTGAAACCGTTGAACTATTTAAAGAACTTTGGACAAGATCGACAGGTGCGCAAGAAAAAACACATATGCAGCAAGGCATATACGAGCTTAGATATGTTGAAGCACATTTCAATAAAGTTCTGGGAAGAATGCGTCTTGCAACATCGAGCGATTTGAGCCTTGCAGAAAAATGGAATCTACAATTTTCAATTGATTGCGGATTAGGCAACGATAAAGCTACAGCAAAAGCGAATGCCGAACATGTGATAAAGCACAAGATGCGTTACTTTTGGGAAATTAACGATAGACCTGTTGCAATGGCAGGAGTAAGTGGCAACACTCCGAATGGCATAAGAATCGGTTATGTTTACACCCCACCCGAATTGCGTGGCAAAGGTTATGCCTCTGCGCTGGTCGCAAAGCTTAGCCAAGCACAATTCGATGCTGGAAAAAAATTATGTTTTTTATACACGGATCTAGCAAATCCAACTTCCAACGCCATTTATCAGCGCATCGGATACAAAAAAGTAAGTGAATCAACTCACTATATTTTCGAATATTAATTTCTGTCCATATTTCCTAGAAGACTATTACAATACTCCAACATTTTGGAAATCATCTGACGTTTTGTAATAACAGCAAGTTCGGCGAGTCTCACTGCATTTGTAACTTCTCTTGCTGAACATGTAGATGGTGTAAGCAAAAAATTGATCGCAATAGATGAATGACTTTCACCAACATTGATATCACGATGCCTTTGCAAAGGGCTGCCTGCACTAGCAAATTGAGTTCCTTCAAGGATCTTTGCAAAAGGATGCACTTTTGAAGTTGACCCGCTTTCAAAAAAATCAACAAACCTGTAAGAATCCAATTGTTTGAAGATTTCGAATTTTCATAATCCTGTATTCTTCTAACTTGTTCCGCCGCAATCAATCCCTGCGACTGCCATTCTTTTAAGCTTCGATTCGTTTGTGACATTATTGATTCCAATATAAGCGAATACTAATTCGGCACGGCGTAGATCTAATCTTCAGCGCTATGCTCGTTTTCATTTTCGCCGGTGTTCTCGTTTTCATTTTCACCAGTATTCTCATTTTCATTTTCTCCGAGCTGCAAAGTAGTGCCAAAAATATTCAAGGTTCTAGAGGATTCATCAAAATTGCTAAAAAGATAAAACGCATATCCGGCAACAAGTGCAACGAGCAGCAGCCCAATACTCGACTTAGCAGTTACAATTGCTTCGCCTTGCGAAATATTCTCTTTTTTGCCGTTAATCATACTTAAACCTATCATCTCCTTATGCCGTACAGTATGCAAAACTATGCCCGCAATATGCCCTATTGCAACTATAATAAAAGCATTAGCAAGCAATTCATGAATATCTTCCCAAGTCTCCATGTCTTGACCGGTTGCCATTAAATATCCCGTCAAGCCCTGTCCCAAAGCTAGAGCCATCATGATAATTGCGGCCCAACTTGAGGCAGGATTATGTCCAGCCCAACGACGCTTATCGCCGGATAATATCCCTTTGAAATAGGCGAAAAAATCGCGTGGTTTTAAAGCAAAATCCGTAAATCGAGCATGCCTCGTGCCGACAAAGCCCCAAACCACCCGCAACAACACCAGAAAGCTTAGTGTCAAACCAGCCAGCATATGATAGGAAAATTCATTCGCATCATCATCGATGTTTTTGGCTATCAAAATAGCGGTGAGAAATAAACCCGCGAACATCCAATGGAACATTCTCGTGGGTAGATCATAAATAAGTTTTTTTTGCATTTTATCTCCTTAATTTGCGAATAAAAAGTTGCGTTTCAACTTGAGAATAAATTATATGCTCTATGGGCATCGATAACCAGATTAAACCATTATATTTTAAGGATATTTTTCTAAATTCCAGCTCTACTAATATGATTTTGAGAATCAATTGTATTGTGTTCAAACTACGCTGGATAATTAATTCATTTTTGGTCAACAAAGAGTTAACCAAAGTAATCACAAATAATTTAGACTACAAGAGCACCAACAGAAAATAGCAGCACATGAACAAAACGATGGTAAAAATGAATTTAGTAAAAATCGCGCAGCCACTTAAATTCCTCGGTCTACTAACATTTATGCTAATGATTTTTCTTTTTTTCAGTAGGGTTGTGTTATTACAAAAGGGCCTAATAGTATCTCAAGATGCTTTGTTTGATTGGTCGATTTTAGTGCAAAGCTGGCGCTTCGATATTATGATTGCGGCATATGTGTGGCTTGGGTTCTTTATCCTGTATACTCTCCTTTCAATAATTAAGGTGGCGGTCAAAGTTCCCCGAGAAAAAATTGCGGCCACTTACTTGGGCTTTACTTTTGCTTTTATTTTTTTTCTTGAAGCTTCAACACCATCTTTTTTTGAAGAATACGGATTAAGGCCCAACAGACTATTTTTCGAGTACCTGGATTCTCCGGCGGAAGTCACTCGAACTATAATTAGTCAGCTTGGTTGGTATGTATTGCCAATTGTAATGACTCCAGTGTTTTTCTTCTACGTAGTGTATAAATTTAGCAAATTGA
This sequence comes from Oligoflexales bacterium, assembly GCA_018060885.1. GTDB lineage: Bacteria > Bdellovibrionota_B > Oligoflexia > Oligoflexales > JAGOVF01 > JAGOVF01. The sequence goes on from JAGOVF010000123.1 coordinate 3,891, forward strand.
GATTGAGTAAAATGCCTTCCCGAAGTTTGCTCTTCTCATTTCTAATTTCTCTGCCAATTCTTGTTTTGGCAGCTCGTGGCCGTCTCACTGGCAATCCCTTGACGGCTGGAGATGCGAACATTACTGAAAATTCGAGAATCAACGAATTGATTTTGAATTCAACTCTTTCACTGGGCAACTCTGTTTATATGCTTCAATTTGAAAAGATCAGCCAAGAAACTTATGGTTTAACTATGGACGAAGACGAAGTTTTTAATCTCGTCAAAAAGAGTAGTTTAATTCCAGATTCTTCTTTCAGTTCAGACCCAACTAGTCCATTAACTCACTTAATTAGAAGTACGAGTCCACGAAAACGCCCGCTTAATTTTGTTATTATTTTAGAAGAAAGCCTGGGAGCGGATTATGTCGGGATATTGGGTGGCCTTCCTCTAACGCCCAATTTCGATCGCTGGTCTCATAGTGGTCTTTTATTTTCGAAGCTTTATAGCACAGGCACTCGGAGTGCAAACGGGATAGAAGCAATACTTTCCGGTTTTTTACCTACTCCTGGCAAAAGTGTCATCAAATTGGGCTTAGCTCAGCATGACTTTTTCACAATCGCTGCCTTATTAAGAAATCATGGATATTTAACTTCCTTTCACTACGGTGGTGACGCCAATTTTGACAACATGCAGACCTTCTCTCTAAACAATGGTTTTGAGCAAGTCCTTGACCAAAGACACTTTAAGAATCCAAAATTTGTTGGAATATGGGGCGCAAGTGACGAGGATTTGTTTGATCGCGCACATAATTGGCTATTAGAAAATCAAGAGAGGCCTGTGTTTTCACTGATTTTTACGAGTTCCAATCATGGTCCTTTTGAGTTTCCTGACGGCAAAATTGAGCTGTTTGATAAAGAAAAGCCTACTGTGCATAATGCCATTAAATATGCAGACCATGCTCTCGGTAAATTTTTAGATAGCGCGAAGCAAGCTGCATATTTTCAAAATACCGTATTTTTAGTTTTGGCCGATCACAATTGGCGAAACTACAGTAGCGACTTGGTTCCAATCGATAGAATGCGCATCCCAGGACTGATTATAGGGCCAGGTTTTATGCCCGAGCTTTATGACGACGTTGCAAGTCAGATCGATTTAGTTCCGACGATTTTACCGACTCTTGGATTTGACTATTTAAGCCCAATTATTGGTCGTAATTTGCGCAATTTGCCAAGGGAAGTTTTAGGACGTGCCGTAATGCAGTTCGGAGACCATAATGCATATCTCGAAGATGACCAGGTGATTTTCACAATGCCCGGTTCCACTCAACTTCAGTTTTTAAAGTTGGGAGAAAAGTATGAAAAGCAAAAGTTAAATTCAGAACTAGCCCGAATCGCATTGGCTCACGCTTTACTCCCTTCAGCACTCTACACCAATAGGAAATATCAATACAAATCGGAGAGAAGTCTAGATCAAGCCACGAGCCATTAGATAACTCCGCACAAGTCAGTCGTACCACGATGATACACTTATTAGATTCTAATCTTTGAAGTGTGTTGTTCGCAAATATATTGTCGTGATAATTAAAATTTGTTGGCGGCGCTATATTTCTATTTTTTGTTAATAGCCCTCCTGATTCCAATTTGTATAGCTGCTCAAAGCTACACAGCCGCAGTCAAGGTCAACACAATTGCTAGCCTAGATGAAATATTGCCAATTACTCCGCAAAATGAAACACGACTTCGAAATGGTATGCTGAACTTTTTAATCGTATTTGGACGTCATAAAAGCCCATATTCAAAGATATTCAGGTTGCTTATGGCCGTGGTCATTTTACAGATTTAAAAGGCAATGTCCTTGACAAAACTGATGCTCCAGCAAAACACCAAGTCTGGCTAAGTCGTCAGGGCATTATTTCTGGCAAAGACGATGTCTTCGAAGCTGCCATCGAATGAATTAAAAAAGGTGGAGATTAGTTTGATATTACTTTAAGCGCCATTGCATGCCTATGTTTGTGCTAAATCCAAGATCACGCGCTGTTATATAGCCGTGTTCGTTAATGACATAATATGTAGGAAATGCATCAACATTATATTGAGAAGCAAGAGCGTCACTACCCATTAAAACTGGAAGGCTGAGTTTATGCTGAGACTTAAAATTTAAAACTTCTTGCTGGCTTTCGTAAGATAAAGCCACGGCGACGACCGCATATTGATCTTGGTCCATCTCTAAAAAAATATCCTGCAAACTACTAATACTGAATTTGCACACACCGCACCAAGGCGCGAAGAAATAAAGCAGTAACTTTTTATCTTTAAAATCATGAAGAGAAAAGCTCTCGCCCGACTCCACCTCTTTCAGTTGAAATTCTGGAGCAGAAATATTTGCAGATGTAGGAAGCAAATTTCTCTGTTGGTACCATTGAACAGTAAAAAAAATTGCAACAACTATTAATATTTGCCTGCAAACATGCAGAACTTTCTTTAAGTCAAAATTTAAACTCATAATAGTCTTCGCTTTAACCAATAAATACTATCGACTAAAAATCGGCTCAAATAAAAGACGATCATAGCGCGAAGTTGTATCAGCATCATCTACTATGAGATTAACTTCGCGAGATTGATTCCAAGATTGTGTGTCCATATTCGCGGAACCTACAATCATAATTTCGCCATCAATAGACATGTATTTTGCATGGCTGCAATTTCTTCTTGTTTTGTTGTCATCAACTACGATATTTCCAGTTTCATCTCGCATCCACCGCACTTTCAAATTATGAATCATTTCAGGGCTACTGCTTAATTCGACTCTTTTATAGAGTTCCAAAACATTGTCTTGATTGCCCCCACCCTGACCTGGCAATATTTCTGCGATTTCGTTAAATCCTTTCGTCAAATGTAAACGCACTTCAACTCCTCGCATCAAGGCATCAATTATTGAATTTTTCGCTGCATCGTCATTCAAATTTGGTGTCAATATATTGATGTTTTTCTCTGCCGCTGCCATAGCCTGCATAAATCCGATATTTTGAGGATTGTTATTATTGTTATTTGGCAGACGTGACCCACGCCGTGTACTTATAAAAACAGGTATATCTGCTTTGTCTTCCTGGATATTTTCAGTGAGCAAAAAGTCTTTAATTTGTTGGTTTTCAGGCAAAGTATTGTTCATGGCCATTTTTTGGCTCATTGTAACTTTATGAACACTATCCACTCCATTTAAAGCTTCTAGCCACGTATCTAGAAATTCCTTGCGCAACTGATTAGCTATTGTCCCTTTAAAAATAGAGGCATAATCGTACCAATTTCCGCTGTAATTGTTAAAATTTCGATCTAGAGAAATGCCGGTTACAAAAGCCTCTTTGCCATCTTTAATAACAACCTTAGAATGCATAACATTTAATTTGCTCGTAAAATCAATGGCTCTAAATTCTATTTTGTCATTATCAAGCTGTATTTTGTTAGCAACGTCACTTAAAATAGGATCGACCGAATTGCGAACACTTCTATTCAGCACCAAATAAATTATAAGCTTTTCTTTTTTTCCAGAATTTCGATTTCGAATAGCTTGAATGATTTTTTCGTGACCATGATGACCCGTATCCCAAAGAAACAATTGCATCATAAGTTCACTATCTGCTTCTTCTATCCAACGCGCAATTAATTCAAATATCGGCTCGCCTTTTATAATTGGATTTTCAACAGAACTAGCAAATGTTATTGCTTCTTCGAAAGGAAGGGTAGCATGTTCACCGTCTGCTTGATTTTTAATTGCACTTACAATCGATCTCATTTTATCAGAAGGCTTCCTTTGAGTTTTAGCCTGTGATATCTGGTTGTGATTCTGGTGAGATTGTGTCCTAGCGCACATTAAAGACATAACTATAAAAAAGATAAAACAAATTCGACTAATTACAAAATTCACATACACTCCATCATTTATATTTAGTTTTTAAAAACCTACTCAATTTTATCAAATATCTTTCTCAAACTCTTTGCTTCTTTCTCCTTGCCACTCGTAGCTATTTCCGTTCGCTAGAAATCCAAGTTTCTCCCAAAATGCAGAAACATCGTTGTCCGCCGAAACACCAAGTCGAATTTTTTTGCAACTATGAGCTCGTATTATATAGTCTTCAATGAGCGTGTAGCACTTTCGTCCGAGGCCTTTTCCGGACTTTGAATTGCTGATCAATAGCAAACCCAAATAGCAAACACCATCCTCCGGATGATTGACATGCAAATCGACGATCCCGATTTTCTCCTTCTGAAGCTCTATAAATAGAAAGTCCTTGATATATTTATCGGAGATTTTCTTAGGTATATCTTTAATTATATTTTGTGCCATTTTTAGCGTCGGTTGACTGCCTTCTACCTTTTCGAAGTAGCTTGCAGCAGAATTAAAAATGTGAAGCACCTCATCTACATCCGACTCATCACATGGAACTAGTGCTAAATGCTCTGGAAATGCTTCTCGAGGCCTGCCAGAGTGAGAGCCAAAAGGCAACCTTGGAACATTAAACCAATTCCACCCTTTACGTTTGCATTCGAGCTCCCGAAGAGGATTTAACGGGTATGTTATCTTTTCATCGGGAAATTCTTGTGCCTCACCTACTCCTAAATAAATCACCGGCTCGCTCGTATCATTGATAATCACATGCGCGATTCCCGTATTTGGGGGAAAAGCTGCGTATGTTCCAGGTTGCAATTGTTTTATATAGCCATTCATCCAAACCGCAGGACGACCTTGAAGAACGTAAATAAATTCTTCCTCATGGGTGTGAGCATGTGGAAAAGCACTGCGTCGACCAGTTGCCAGAATTTCGTACCAAACTCCGAGAGCTTTTAAATCGACCTCATTGCTAATTCTAAAACCCTGACCAAAAGTCTCATTGTCACCGGGGTAGTGAAAGAGCCGAGACTGCGAATGCTTTGGACAAAATAAAACACATTTAGGTAGAGCTCCTCCGATCTCATTCGGTAGTGCCGCTCCAGGCAGACCGTTGTGAGGTCCCAATGCAAGTTGAGGTGCATTGTGCCACCAGATTTGAGTGCTTACTTCGAGTTCAGGATTAATTGGAAAGTAACAAAGGTTTTCTTTTTTAGTTCGCTCACCTAAGACTAGCAACTCAATATCTGTTTCTGAATTGTTAATAAACGTGTGTGCAATTCCTGTACCAGCAGGAAATCCGACAGCGTGACCTGTCTCAAGATGGTAAATGTGACCGTTGATCCAAACGTGGGGTCGACCTTTTAAGACATAGACAAATTCTTCTTTGAGACTCTCAGCGTGGGGATAGGATGTCCGCGATTGTGGTGCCAAGATAATATGATGGATAGCAAGACGCTGGAAATTCAATTTTCGACCGATATCTGTATCGAAAACTTTTATGGAATTTTCAGGCTTAACATCTTTGTTAGATTCTTTAAGCAAATCATTACAATCACCGAAATATTTATCCCACAAAGCTTTTACCTCGTCGTGATTTTATTGCTTCGCTGCATTCGTCGGCACTTGTATCAAAATGAGAGTGTCTTTTAAAGTTTTTTCCTTTAAAAATCGTCCATGTTCTGTTATTAGAGCAATCTTGACCTTCAAGGAGTGTGTATGAAATACGTTTTTTTATTGTTAGTTTTGAATATGAGTTCACCCATTATAGCTGAAAATACCTATGACTTAGCAATATTAGTGGGAGGAGGATCTTCCTTGGTCACTGGCCAGCTAAGTGTAGAGGACAGTGTCTCCATTAGCGGGGTAGACCTTTTGATAAAAATTCCAAAGCAAAACTCTTTTGGTTTTTTTGCCCTAGAAATGGACAGTTTCACTGTGGATAATGATGGGGGCTTTTATGACCCGCAAATAGATGACAGCTTGAATATTAGTACTACGACGATTATGCCGAATGCCTGCTTTTGGGAATTGTTTGGCACACTTCATACCTGTTTTGGCGCTGGCTTAAAGTTGATAGAAGTTACGAGTGACGATGAAAAATTCCGCCAACAGCTTGGGGACTTCACTTACTCGCTACGTTTCGGATCGTTTCGCGATGAGGGATTCAACTATGGGATAAAGGCTTCTTATACTCAAGTGGAGCTTACTATAAATGACGAAAGCGACTTTTTTGAAATCATCCCTATTGCGGTGCAATTGGGATGGGGTTTTTAGTGTTCGTACTTTTCGCTTAGTTCTCTGAAATATAGTAGTTTTCTACACTAAACTTGCAAGCCACTCTGCTGCGTTGTGAGTTGCTAAGCTTCCTACAATTTCGTTGACAATGAGTTAAGCCGCCATCAAAATTTGTTCATACTCCTCTGGCGTTTTATAGCCAAGCGAAGAATGAATTCTCGAGCGATTGTGAAAAACTAGATCCATTCAAAGACACTATTCTTTGCTTTGGCTCTTGTTGAAAATTTTTCATTACTCACCTGAACATACGAAGAAATTGTACCTAAGACATTTAATTCAAATCATCATTATGTTTGTCCAGTCCAAGCAGGTATGACACAAAACACCTAATAGTTTAAGATAGGCTTGTTTCTGCCTTGGTTTCCTGCCTCCAGTGAAACATTCTGATTGTTCTAGCATGACTTCTGGCTCTTTGTCTTCTGTCTGTTAGTTCCTTTCTGCCCATGTGATGCA
>JAGOVF010000124.1 GCA_018060885.1 Oligoflexales bacterium
CTCGATGTAGTCTTTTTGAAAAACCTGTTGTAGTTTTCTTGGGGAGTCAATTAGATTAATATTTAATTTTTCAATGAAACCGCGTATTTTCTGAGAAATCGCTGTATTTATTTCATTAATATCCAGCGCATCATTAGGAAAAAGTGGGCGACGCAAAATGGCTCGCGCGGCTCGCCAGCCTAAAGATTCAGGATATTGCATACTCAGCCAATGTAATGCTGCTCGGGTCCAGTAAACGAGAGCTTCGTCCAAGCGGCTTTCGCCTTCAAAAAGAGAGGCATAATTGACATTTCTATATACATGATCTGTTTCTGAATATAAATCACTAATACTATCATAAGCCAAATCATAATAACGTTTTGACTCCAGAAAGTCTTCTTTAAGCCTATAGAGTCGCGCCAGATTGAGTGAATTAATATAACGAATCTGCGTGTTTTTTTCTTTTTGTTCCGCTAGTTTGCTTTCGATTTGATGCTCAATTTGAAAAGCGACATCTGTGTAACCTAGGCGATGCTGTAATAATGCATAAATGTTTGCGCGATAGAGTGAAAGCAAATCAGAAGATGCAAGATTGGCTGCTATATTAATTTTGTCAAAATATTTTTTGGACAAATCTGTTTGGTTGCTCAACATTCCACAATAAGCTTTGGCGTAAAATAGACTGTCACAAACTTCAATGCCTGCTTTTTCTATACCTGGAATATCTTCTTCAGCAGCGGCTTCAGAAAAATAACCCGCTACTAAACGAATAAATTGCAAATGCATTAGATAGGAAGTTTTTATTTTGTAATCAAGCTCTTTTTGATAAGCAGATTTCAGCAGGTTTATGCTTAAATTACTCGCCCCACGCGCAGCAGCATACCATGTGTATGCTATCAAGCCATTATGGTCATTTGCTTTTAAATAAAGTGCTGTTAACTGACTCTCTGGGTAAGAAGGAGTATTTAGCGCCAATAATTTTTCTTGGTCAACTGCAGTATTTTTTCGCTGTTCAGTGAGTATTTCAATTTTCACAAAGTCACAATTTTTCTGTAAAAGCTGTAATAAAGAAAAGTTGTCTTCAGTCCACTCTTGGGCGCCAAGAAATATTTTTAAAACAAATGAGGACTGTTTTTCTTTCAATGTGTGAACCAGCGGTTCCGCGAGGTCTCTTGCTTTTATGGCGGTAATATTGCCATATGCTTCAATATCCACCCAGGCATCAATGATTTGTGTATAAGTTTTGGATATAAAAGGTTTGTCAATTATTTGGTATATTTTTTTTAATAGGTCTTGGTCTAATTGTTGCGCGCAATCTATCGCCAGTTTATATGGCAATCTTAAATCTGCACTTATATCTATATAGATCAAGCGAATTTCGCGTTCCTGCATAATTTTTTCCTAAGGAAATGGGATCGTCTCTCGATATAAATTCTGCATATCAGTTTGCAGTGTTCTCATATAAGCATTGTCAGTGTTTAATTTATTTTTGACTGACATGTGCAGTAAAAAATCAGGACTCATTATTTTTACATACTCATGTCCTGATCTTGAGTCAGAGCGATGGTATTTAAAAATATTCGAGGTTATTTTTTTCAGTGCGGCACAAGCCTCTTGACCTGTCACCGATGGCAAAGCTAGATAATTATCGGCAGTAATATTACACTCTGCCGACAAATCATAGGCCATAATATTTTTCGTTTTTATCACATCATTATCTTCAATATGTCGTACCGTATAACTTCTGCTTGAGGCAATCGCGGTTAATCTATTTTTGACTGCGTCTGAAATATATAAATAGCCATAGTCTAACCATAACTCATTTAAAGCTTTATAAATCGCTTCTTCTGGGCTTGCGCCTGCAGACATGCCGATGGAATACTGTACGTAATCTTTTTTAGATTTAGAAAAATACAGGATAAGTACTGCGAATCCAGGAAGATTTAATGCGACATCAAAAACATGCATTTCTCCATGTTTTAATAATTGTTCTGCCATTTTTCTTTGCTTTTGATGGCTAAGAATTATATCGGTGGGAATTTTATAGCGGTATTTTCGAGTTAACCATGAGCCGATTAATGCTTGACGCTCAATAAATTCAAATAACGCCGAATGAAAAGCTTTGTCATGAGTGAGGTGCCCAGCTTCACCGCAGCTATCTACAAATGGCAAATATTCGCGATCTTCTTTATCAAGAAAAGATAAAGAGACAAGAGCGGTCGGTAAGTAGCAGTCCTCTTGTGTAAAAATATTACTTACTTTCGATAAATGAAATAAGTGTTGTTTAGGAGATTGATTGCTTACTTTGGTTTGTTCAAGCATGGCATAAACAGAATCTGCTAACTGTAAGCCATTCACATCGTGTAGTCGTGCTTTTTTATCTGTTTTCACATTCAGATAAAAGTGATTTCTTTCAATAAATTCACCATAGGCTGAGCACAGGCTATCACGGCCAAATCCTGCGCCACTTCCTGAGGTCAAATATCCTTGTGCATGACTGCTGATGGGGTAATGTGTTTGAAAGCCTCTGATTTGTTGTAACATCGACGGATAACCAGGCGCAATATGGCTAAAGACATCTTGCATAGTTAAGCCTCCTTGCCAAATAATTGTATGACTGCGGGAACAAATGAAAAGTTATCCAGCGCCAGCAGCTTAGACAGTTGATGATCATTAAAGCTTGAGCTGACTTTGCTATTTAAACCCAATTCATTGGCAATTAATCCTGCTTGTTGAAACATCGCGCCGACTTCCATGAATGCTAAGCGATAACCGCGATAACGATATTTCACTACGGCTTTAGATAGATTAATAATATAAATTAAAATAAAATTAGTATTTTCCATGCTTTTTTGCTCAAAAGCCAAAATCTGCCTGCGCATTTCTTCTTCAGAAACTGCCTGTAATAGCTGTAAAGTACCTAAGTTGGGCCGATAATGATAAATGCCTGATGCAGGGCTGCTACTAACGCGGGATTCCAGTATGCAACATAAAGTTTCCACCGTATATAATGCGCCACCCGAAGGGTACGGTCTGCGCAGCGCTTCATTCGCAGCAAAAGATTCACTGAGTAAAGTTTGTAACTGGCTAAATAAGATTTTTTCTGGTAAAAAAATGTTGGCACTACGCCGTCGTTTTATCTTACTGATTGTTGTTGTATGGCAAGGGATGCTGTCATGATGAAATGGACTAATTTCTGTATCGTAACCTTCTAATGATGCTAAAACATCTGCAGGTATTGGGGGGAAATTGAGTTTTGACTGAAAAGATTTGTCAAAATGAATGTTACCTTGGTTATGAAATTTTATAATATCTTTTTTAACCGATGCATCGACAAATTTATTAATACTCCAAAAATTCATGTTTTGATTTTTATTTGACATGACTACCTGCTAAGTATTAACACAATCACACAACTCCCAGTGAATTGCGGCTTCTCTTTCTATTTTGTTTTGTTCTAGATCGGCGTGCCAAAATTCATTAACGCTGTCACACCATAATTCGCGGGATGAGGGATCTACATAGCGCTTGATAAATTTACATAACATATAAATAGCTAAATGCTTGTTCATGACAGTTAAAGGTGAGGCAGGGAGGAGGCTGGCTTTGTTTTTTAAAAGTTCACGATAAAAAAGTAACCAACTAAACCCTTGAAGCTCTGGCGAAGTCATGGCAACTGTTTTTAGTTGATTTATTGCGCAAAAGTGGCAGGGAACACCCATCTGTTTATTGTAAATATTATCAATAATTAAGTACTTATCCACTAAAAAAGCGCTAATAAAATAGGTGTCTTCTGGATGAGGGAGGTTATATAAATCTTTGTAAGCTTGTTCTTGATAATTTGCGCTAAAGAGTAACACTAAAGACTTTGGTTTGACGATTGGACACAATTTTTCGCTTGCGAAGACATCGATTCCATAATGCTTGGAAAATTCTTGAGTCAGCTCTTCTCTAATATCAGTATTATCTGAAAAAATATATAAATTTTGAAATTGCTCTTCATTATGAGGAACGAGGATAGCTAAATCGTCTTTTAAAAAGTTTAAGGTGGCCTGATAAGGCAAGCCGTAACGCTCAGTTAAAAATTTAATTTCCTCTTCTGAGAGAAAATCAATTTTTTTTTGTAGGATAAATTCAAGCAGATCCACCATGGATGAGTGAGAAATTTTTACTGATGACCGATTGGTGTAGCAGTATCTTCGCTCATCCTGGTGGTACAATACATAAGGTTTAACGATAAACTTCATCGAATACAAACTTTATTTATTACGTTCTACAGAATCGCCTTCCGCAATGACGCTTGAGCCGGTGCAGCAGCAGCAGCACGAGCTCGCCATGCCAAGGTGCTGTTTCTCGTCAGAAAGATCGGCTGAGTGAATTACTTCTCCGAATTGAACGTTTTTTTCTATCATGAATTTTTCTCCCTTTTTTAATGCTACAATTTTCTTTATGCTGCATCTAACATGTAGAATACACCAAGGGTCGCTGTTATAGCATTCTCAGTGTAATGGCTGTCTATAGCAGAATACACGCCTTCTAATCGAGCGCCCCAGCTATCATTAAAATGATAGGTGAGTCCTAAGCCAAAGCGTGGTGACAGATCACTATCACTGCTAATGGTAGAGGTTGAGTTTGTCGTTGTATCTGTAACATCTGCTTGGCCTAAAGAGAAAATTCCCACGCCGAATATACCTACTAATTCAAGATTTTCATGAATGGGGTAGTAGCCACGTGCTTCTGCATAAAACGATCTCGGATGCATAGTAGTTTCAGTGCTGTCGACAGTTTCAGTTTTTTTCTGATACTGAATGAAGCCAAACTCCATGCCGTAATGTTCGCCGTAACGATAGCCCGCATTAACGCCAAGTCCAAGAAAATTATTGGGATTTGTTTTGGAGGGATCATACGTAATACTTTGATTGCCAAATGACTCCGTGATTGACGTTGGGTAATTCTGATACAGATAGGCTGTATCTATCCCAACGTAGGGGCGGAAAGCCGATGTAGCAGAAGAAGTCGGCGTAGATGTAGTTGCGTCTTCCGCAAAAACATTAGCAGTGAATAACAATGCTGCGCTTAGGCCAGCTGAGATAATAAAATTTTTTGACACTTTCAGTTCTCCTTGTGTTGGGAGTATTTAACTCCACTTCGACTATTTTGTGTTCAACAGGAGGGCATGTCAAGTCAAATTTGGGATTGAAATATAATTTTATCTTCCAATGATTGTAAAGATTATAATTAATACAGTTTTTAGGCAAAGAAATCTCAATCAAGCCAAGAAGATAATTCTCTGCCAATCAAGAGTGAGGTTTTTTCTATATCTTTTTTGAAAAAATCTTTCATTTCTTGTAACAAGGCGGGTTTTAGTATTGGTTTGGGTAAGGTTCTTTTTTGTTTTATAAGCTTGAGCTCAAGCCAACCTAGGTTTTTTATGCCTAATTTTTTTCTGACTCCGTGAGATAATTGCGATAAAAATACCATCAATCGTAAAGACAGATCGGGTTGAATCATGTGTCTTTCATTAACTCTTCGGCAGATAGGTGAAAACTGTGAATCAATTTCTAGAAAAGCACAAACTTTTTTAAACTCAGTGTGATTATCTTTAACAAAATCATCATATAGAATAATGTGAATTTTTTCTTTTCCTATCAAATTAAATAATTTTTCAAGATGAAAGGAGTATTTATATTGTAAGTCATAACGAAAAATCAAAGGGACTAAGGGTGTGCGTGCAAAGCCGTGTGGGTTATCTACTGCTTCAGACTTCATCCGCTGCCAAGCTTTCTCAAAGTCTAACTCTGTTTCTCGTAGCTTATCTATTCGTTTAAAATTTTCGCCGTGCATAGAAACTGCAGCATCTATAGGGTTTCTAAGCATTAGTATGAGCTTAGGATTTTCAATGCGCTCCATAATTTCTTTGATTGCATTTGGAGAATATAAAATAACGGGAGTGCCTTCTCCGCATATTTGATTTTCTTTTGCTTGATCATAGAGTGTCAAGTAAGATTCAAACGTCGAATATTTCGAGTGAAAAAAATCTCTACCGAAATAATATGGCTCTTTGGGCGTAGTAAAAAAAACCTCTGGGTGCTGTGATAGAAAGTCAGCCATCGCCGTTGTGCCACATTTTGGTGCTCCAATGATGAAAAAATCTGGCTTACGCGGGTCTTTGATTTTGGTCATGGAGTACCTCGTTAACTTAATTAGAGTTTTTTCCAAACCCGTATTGTCGTCATTGCGAGTACTCGAAGCAATCCATCTTTTTCTATTATTTCTGATGTATTGCCGCGCTTTGCTCGCAATGACGTCCCCTGCGGGGACATATTCGGAAAGAAGGCTATTATAATTGTGCTATTTTTTCTTTTTGTTCATAAAGCTGTTTAAAGTTTCTTTCAAACTCATTTAATCTTTCCTTTTCTTGCGCGACAACTGCTTGCGGTGCTTTGTCAACAAAGGTTGGATTATTCAGCTTTTGTTTAGCTTTATCGATTTCAACTTGAACTTTTGCCAGTTCCTTTTCTAAGCGCGCAATTTCCGCGGTTTTATTAATTAGTCCAGCGAGTGGAATTAAAATTTCGAGTTGACCCGCTAATGCAGTTGACGCAGGCGGCGGTTCAACATGGTTTTCCAGCCAAGACATTTCACTTAGTTTTGCTAGCGCTATTAACAATGTCTTGTTTCTGTTAAAGCGTAGTTTATCTTCTGCTGTTCCTTGGCGTAAATAAACTGGAATAGTTAAGGCTGGAGAAAGGCTCATTTCAGAGCGAATAGTGCGTATTCCAATGATAATTAATTTCATCCATTCAATATCGTCCTGTGCTTCTGGATTAATTGCTGTAGCGTCAAAAATCGGATATTGACTAATCATCAGGCTTTTTTCGTTACGATGTAATACAGGCTTAAGAGAGAGCCAAATGGTTTCGGTGATGAACGGCATAATAGGATGTAATAATTTTAAAAGTGTTTCTAAAACGCTAACTAATGTATAACATGTGCCGAATTTTTCTGCCGCGCTAAATGTGTCTTGATATAAAACCGGTTTAGAAAGCTCAAGGTACCAATCACAAAATTCATTCCACACAAAATCATATAAAGATTGTGCCAATAAATCAAAACGGAGTTGTTCGTAATGTTTATCAGTCTCTTGAATGAGATGCTGTAACCGGCTAATAATCCAGTGATCAATAAGTGTAGGGGCGACCGGTTGGTCGCCCTGAGTATTAAGCTGGTTGCCCTGAATGAACGCGGATTGATCGAGTTGCATTAATACATAACGTGCAGCATTCCATAATTTATTACAAAAATTGCGATACCCCTCTAGGCGTTGCATGTCAAAGCGAATATTATTGGTGTTGGAAGCCAGTGCGCAGAAAGTGAATCGCAGAGCATCGCAGCCTGAAGTGGGTATGCCTTCAGGAAAGTGCTGGCGGGTTTGCTTCGCAATTTTTTCTGCAAGTTGCGGTTGCATCATTGAGCCAGTGCGTTTTTGAACTAAATTTTCCAGAGAAATTCCGTCGATTAAATCAATAGGGTCCAGCACATTGCCTTTTGATTTTGACATTTTTTGGCCTTCGGCATCGCGAATTAAGCCAGTGATATAAACAGTCTCGAATGGCACCTTGCCCATAAATTTCAAGCCCATCATGATCATGCGCGCGACCCAGAAAAATAAAATATCAAAACCGGTCATTAAAATTTGTGAAGGATAAAATGCTTCAAGCTCAGGAGTTTTTTCCGGCCAGCCTAGAGTTGAGAACGGCCATAGCGCAGATGAAAACCAAGTGTCTAAGACATCTTCGTCTTGTCGCAGGGTGGTGGCACTTGAAAGATTATATTTTTTCCGAATCTCTTCTTCATTGCGACCGACATAAATCTGATTATTTTCATCATACCAAGCAGGAATGCGATGTCCCCACCAGAGTTGTCGGCTGATACACCAGTCTTGAATATTTTCCAGCCATTGGTAATACGTTTTCGACCAATGTTCTGGAACAATAGTAATTTTACCGGAGCGAACAGCATCAATTGCAGGCTCTGCGAGAGGCTGCATTTTGACATACCATTGATCGGTGAGATAAGGTTCAACCACAGCTCCTGATCGATCGCCTCGAGGAACTTTGTGTGTATGCGGCTCTTTTTTAATTAATAAGCCTGCCTGTTCTAAATCTGCAATCGCCTTTTTTCTAGCATCAGCGCACGATAGGCCCTGGTAGTTTTCAGGAACCTCATGGTTTAAGGTGGCATCTTTGGTTAATATATTAAGTAGAGTGAGTTTATGTCGTAGGCCAACTTCATAATCATTGAAGTCATGAGCGGGTGTAATTTTAACGCAACCGCTGCCAAAAGTCGGCTCTACGTACGTGTCAGCAATGATAGGAATAACCCGATCCGTGAGAGGTAGTTTTAGGTTCTTACCAACTAATGAAAGATATCGCACGTCGTCTGGATGAACAGCAACTGCCATATCACCAAAGAGAGTTTCTGGTCGTGTCGTGGCTACTGTTAAACTACCGCTGCCATCGGCAAGTGGATATGCGATATGATACAAAAAGCCTGCCTCTTCTTCGCTGATAACTTCAAGGTCTGAAATGGCTGTGTGTAACTTGGGATCCCAATTTACCAATCGTTTGCCACGGTAAATTAAATTTTCTTCATAAAGTCTAACAAATACTTCGAGTACCGCGTTGGACATGCCTTCATCCATTGTAAATCGTTCGCGTTTCCAATCAATTGAGGCGCCTAAACGACGAATTTGACGTGTAATTTGACCGCCCGATGTTTCTTTCCATTCGTGTACCTTATCAATAAAAGCTTCGCGCCCAAGGTCGTGTCTCGACAAGTTTTGTTCTTGTAGTTGACGTTCAACAACCATTTGTGTGGCAATACCTGCATGATCCGTGCCGCCTTGCCATAAGGTATTGTCTTGCTGCATGCGATGATAGCGGGTCAAGATATCCATCAATGTCTGTTGAAAGCCGTGTCCCATGTGTAAATAGCCAGTAACATTAGGAGGGGGCAGCATAATGCAAAAAGATTTCCCCTTGTCTGTAGGGGAAAAATAACCTTGGGCTTCCCAGTGCTGATAGCATTGCTGTTCAGTAGTTTGAGGATCAAAAACTTTGTCCATGAGTGACTTACCCTTTAGTGTTGAATTTTATGAGTGTGTAGCGTGAGATTTTGTGTTTTGTAAAATTGATAATGTTCTCTTGCAACCGCTTGTAATGCTTCATTATCCGGAATAATTTCTAAAATTCGTTGAAAAGAAGCGTAAAAAATCGGAATCGTGGTTGAGAGATTAATAAGCACGTCATTCTGCTTAGGAGTCGCATCAAACCCTAATTGAATCGGTGGCGGTGTGTTTGGGCCTTCGCCGTATAGATTATGTGGAATAAAGCTGATGTCTTGAAATGTCCAGAGTAATTCATCTAAGCGATGGGTTTCTTGGCGGTCCTTGCAGTGAATATAAACGGAGTGGCGTTGTCGGTATATTTTTTCGACAAGTCTGCAAATAAAGCCATCCCGCCTATGTTCTTCTGAGGTATTTAAAAGGTAAAAATCAACCTGTGACATGCTGCTAGCCGGGCTAAAATTGAGCTTTATACTAGCATGGGGTGGTACAAAAAGAAAAGGCGACAAATTGCTTTGTCGCCTTTTTTACACATCTCACAATGAAGTGAGTTTATGCTAGGCAGATTATTTTTTGCCGCCTTTAGAAGGTTTTGCATCTTTAAGATCAGCTGCCTTTTTTGCTTTGAGCAATTTATCAGCGTCATTTTGGTTAAGAGGAGCTTTAATGATATCGATTCCCTTGCCGTCTTTAGCAACTACTACAGCAATAGTAACGACGCTATCATCATCTTTCATTTGGCTGATCGCAGTAAGATTAAGAATGGTGTTGCCATTGCCAGCCGTAGCCGCTAGACCTGTATAACCAAGTTCGTTGTTGATAAGTCGTACAAACCCAAGCCCTGCTTCTTGAAGCGCATCTGCAGTTTTAGCGGTAACTTTCTTTTCAACATCAATTTTGGCGCTTAAAGGATTGCCATCTTTGTCAAATAAAAGCACAGCTTTCTTAGCTTTATTATCTTGGCCGGCTAGAGCATCAATAAGTGTCTGAGCGATTTGGAAACTTTTCATTGTAGGTTGTGAAGCCTTCTTTGAAATCAAAAGAACAGGAGCTCCACCTTGATGATCAGGCTTGCCCATGCCAGGTTTGCGCATGCCGCTATTGCTGCTTGACGAATCAGCCGTTGTAGTCGTTTCAGCCGTTGTATTTTGTGCAAAAACTGCGGTTGAAACTAAAGTAGCTGCCAAAACAGATAAAGTTAGTAATTTTTTCATTGTGAACTCTCCATGTGAATTAATAAAATTGGCTCATTGAATATAGCCACGAAAAGCTTACTTTTCAATTTTTATTTAAGATTTATTTAAGCTTTTTTTAATAAACACAATTTCCTTGAAGAAATCAGCTCTCACTGCTACATTAATCCACCAATTTGGCTTTGCAGGAGGGGTTTATTG
>JAGOVF010000016.1 GCA_018060885.1 Oligoflexales bacterium
TTAGTCGATGACAGTGGGATTGCAGAATATATAGCTGAGGAAGGTGATTGTAGCTCTACATCTTATAGTGCATACGGTGGCGGAGGCTCTATAGCTTTGAATTTAAGCGCTGGCAGCGCTCTAAAAACGGTCTGTTTAAAAGTCCGTGATGCAGCTGGCAATGTGAGCTCTATTGAGACAGATAGTATACAGTTGGATCAAGTAGAACCTAATTCTACGATTGATGCACTTGGTGTGAGTGGATATTTTGGCCCAAATACCACAGTCGGTGCGAATACAACTTTTAGTGGTGCTGCAACAGACAACTTAAGTGGATTGGACGAGATTTTCGTATCCGTGCAAGAAGGGGCAGGGCTGTGTTTGAACCTGGCAAAAACAGCATTCAGCGAGACTTGTCCCGAGTGGATATTGGCGACTGGAACTGCAACTTGGAGTTTTTCAATAGCAGATGCAGAATTTACTGAAGGTGAAACTTATACTGTGAGATCAAAGGCGATTGATGTTGCAACTGTTGAAGAAACTTCTTTCCCGACTCTGGCCGTTCAATGGCTTGCCGCGGCCCCAAGTGCAGAATTTACAGTCAATAGTGACGATGCAGCGACCTCTAGCGCATCGGTGAATTTAGTTTTAGATGACGATACAGGCATAAGCGAATACTTCGCAGAAGTTGGCGCTTGTGGCACTCCGGTGTTTGTCGCTTATTTAGGTGGCGGAAATATAGCGTTTAATTTAACTGCCGGTCAAGGTATAAAAACAGTATGTCTTATAGTGAGAGATAGCGTAGGCAATACCAGCGCGATAGATACAGATGCGATCACCTTTGATAGTGTTGATCCAAGTGTCAGTATTACGATTGGTCAAAATATCGATGCAGATACGACAGCCGGCGTTAACACAAGCTTTGCAGGAACAGCGAGTGATGTCGCAGGCAGTGGCCTTGATTCTGTCGAAGTCCAAATAAAACGTTTTAGTGATGGTTCTTGTTTAAACACGGCAAAATCCGCGTTCAACGAAACATGTCCACACTATGTTGCAGCGACAGGAACCGATAACTGGAGCTTAGATGTCGCGGACGCACTCTTCGGAGATGGTAAATATGAAGTGACCGCTCGCGCGACCGATATTGCTCAAAATGAAAATAGCGCTAGCCAAATTCAGTTTTGGTTTTCAGAAGATAAT
Organism: Oligoflexales bacterium; assembly: GCA_018060885.1. GTDB lineage: Bacteria > Bdellovibrionota_B > Oligoflexia > Oligoflexales > JAGOVF01 > JAGOVF01. The sequence continues at coordinate 1,180 of JAGOVF010000016.1, forward strand.
CAAATGCGTTTTATTGATGTAGCCATCGGTGAAAAACATGCTTGCGGGCTTGGCATAAATGGCCTCGCCTATTGTTGGGGGCAAAACACAAATGGTCAGCTTGGAGTTGATGCTGCGACTGAAGTTGCAATAAACGCCTATGCTTATAAACCTCAATATGCTGTCAATGTGCCTGCTTCAGAGAAGTTTATTGCGCTGACAGCAGGAAGCTTGCATAGCTGTGGCCTCAATCAAGATGGTAAGATTTTCTGCTGGGGTTCCAACAGCCATGGGCAGATCGGCAACAACGGAGTCGGTGTTGGTAATGACCAAGAAACAGCACTGCAGATTAGCTTGGGCGAAGCTCCGAGTGCATATTATTTGCAAGTCAAAGCAGCGGGCCAACATAGTTGCGCTTTACACATCAACGGTAAGGTTTATTGCTGGGGCAGGGGTGACAGTGGAGAGATCGGCGACGGTGGCACTACGCTTAATAACACATCTCCTGTTGAAACGAACCTACCTGGTGGAGAATTGTTTATTAATCTCGCAGTCGGCCAATATCAAAACTGTGCAATGAGCAATAATTCACAAAAATTCTACTGCTGGGGTCGAGATAGTGATGGTGAGGTTGGCGATGGCACTCCTGATGATGGCAATAATATTTTAGAAGATCCGATCGCGGTTGACTTAAGCGTGTCACCAAACTCAAAAATGATCCAAGCTGCAGGTAGTCGCTATGCGACATGTTCGTTATCGGCTGCTGGGCAGATATTTTGTTTCGGAAACGATGCCCAAGGTGCGGTAGGAGATGGCGCTGGGGATAGTGGCGTTGTAAAGTCTGCAGTGGCAGTCGTGCCAGAGACTGCTGGCAAGCGTTTTAGTGAAATATCTGCGGGATTAGATCATTTTTGTGCACTCAGCAGCGACGCAAAAATATGGTGCTGGGGCGATAATAGCAAAAATCAAGGCGGAAAAGATGTCGGCACTGAGGCGGATGTGTTTCAACCAAAGTTGGGAGACGACCAAACTAATTTGTTATTTAAAAAAGTAGCAAGCGGAGGTTTGACAAGTTGCGGAATAGCTCACAATGGTAGCCTTTACTGTTTTGGATCTGATGATTTTGGTCAAAGAGGTGATGCGGGAATTGCCGATGCGGCATCGGAAAGTCCTGTGGCTGTTGATGTATCATCACTTGCAACATCGTCAGCCTTTGTTCAGATGGCTAGTGGCCGTTCTCATCTCTGTGCGCTTTCAGGCGCTGGCCATGTCTATTGCTGGGGTAGTGACGACTCTGGACAGATAGGTAATGGTTCATCTCAAGATGGTGATCAAGATACACCCATGATGGTAGAAGCAAATATGAGCAATGCTGGAGCAGCGGTGAGGTTTCGTTCTATAGCAGCTGCGGGTGACTATAGTTGTGCGCTTGCAACAAACAACAAAGCTTATTGTTGGGGCGACAACACCTATGGACAGCTTGGCAATGGACTGTCTGGATCTGGGCAAAAAGCTGAGTATCCTGTTGCGGTTGGTGGAAATCTAGAATTCCGATCTTTAGCACCTGGACTCTACCACGTTTGTGGTTTGAGGGCCGACGAAGGCAGTATTTATTGCTGGGGAAAAGGCGATACTGGGGCAATTGGAGATGGCAATGATACATTGAGAACAGCTCCCACTCTAGTCAGTGGTGGATATACTTATATCGATCTTGCAGCAGGTAACGGATTTTCCTGTGGTGTTAGAGACAACCTCGACGCCTATTGCTGGGGGTCAGATTATTACCGCGCTTTAGGCGACGGAGATTCCGATACAAGTGGTAATGACCCAAGTAATGTTGTGACAACAGCTGCCTCAGGGTTTTTAAACATTTCAGCGAAAAATAATCATATATGTGGACTAACAGCTGATCATACAGTCGAGTGTTGGGGACGTGGAAATCGCGGCCAGCTAGGTAACAATCAGCAAACGATCAAATCAGAATCTACAGTAACGACTTATGCGGGCAATGGCGTTAGAAGCTTAAGCGCTGGTGAAGAACATACTTGCTTGAGCGCAGTAGATGGGCGTTTGCACTGCTTTGGGTCGAGTGACAATTATGTTTCTAATGGGGTACAATCTTCGGATGTGGTCAACCCATTTGATTTCTACGGTTTTGATGTCAATATAGTTAATGCGAAACAGGCAAGTTCGGGCCAAGGCAATACCTGTTTCATAAACGGCCAGGGCCAAATTCGCTGCATAGGGCGTGACACCTCAGGTGAAAAAGGCGATGGCTCTAACCTCGATCCAGGTGAATTTGATGCCTTAGATCTGACAGGCCAACTTTGGTATTAGGCTCCTAATAAATTTCCTGTTGCGAATCTCAGTTAGTTAATTTTATATAATTATATAGATGTGAAAAAAAAAATTGGCTAGACTAAGACCCTGGGAACTAGATAGGTCAGAAGCCTATCGAGTTTTTTTATAGGTCAAAGATGGGTCTTTGGCATAGTTGGTGATTTTTGGAGGTTAGAAAGCGCATGCGTATTTTTCAAGCAATCGTAATCAGTGTTTTAGCATCTTTTTTGATGGCGAGTAAATGCTCGAAGAGTGAAGACAAGTCAGAAGAGTCGAGTACTACAGAAATGGCACCTGCCGGTGAGTCTATGGATGCGCCAGCTTCAGAAGCAGCTCCAGAAACAACCCCCGAAGCAGCTCCAGAAACTGAAGCTCCTGAAACAACAGAATAAGAATTAAAAAAGAGTGATAGAATTTAGAAGCAAGACCTTGAGTCTTGCTTTTTTCTTTGAGAGAATCAATCAAATGCCTTCCCGCTATTTAAAATTCTTAATTTTTACTTTGTTAGCTTTATTTGGGCTATTCATTTTGCGTATCTTTATCTCGCATCAAAGTCAGACGGCTATTTATAAAATAAGACCTTTAGCTGAATTTGAAACAATAAAAATGATTATGTTAAGTGAATTTTTAGTAAACGATAAAACAGACGGAATAGGTTTTATAAACGCGATACAAAATGCTGGTGCCGAAGTGCTCATGCTGAAAAATCGTGACAATGAAACTGTAGATACAAATTCAAATGAAAAGCAAAATAAATTTTCTCAAGTTAAAAAATTAGAAAAATTGCATCAGTCAACAATGCTACATGAAAGCTATTGGCTGCGCGATTTCGGTCCAATACAGCTCGAAGCTCGCAAAAAAAGCGGTGCGAGCGAGCAGTTTGCCGCAAATTTCTTTTATAATGGTAATGAACTTGACGATACTCTTCCATTTCAAGCTGCAGTTTATTTTGGTTCATCTGTTTTAAATCTTTCAATCCAGCTCGATGGCGGAAATTTTTTAAGCAATGGAGAAAGCTGTCTGATGACAGCTGATTATAAATTGAATGATATTAAAGTCGATTTAGCAGATAGGAAACAGAATTTAGATAGACACGCCAATTTACGTTCATATTTGGCCGAGAATATCGGCTGTAAATATACTATTGTAATAGAATCTTCTCCACATCCACATATCGACATGTTTGCAAAATTTTTAAATAAAGAAACTCTTTTGATAGCAGATATTCCTGAAAATGCGCTTTATTATTTAAAAGATAAGCTCGGTTCTTACGAAGAAATATTAAAAATAAAAATCCGTCTAGATGAGATTGCTGAACAATTGTCGCTTGATTTTAAAATAGAGCGTCTGCCGATGCCGATGCCTTATGGAAAGCTCTTTAGAAGTTATACAAATTCTCTGTTAGTAAATAACACAGCGATCATTCCTAGTTATCGTAAAAACGCTTTGACAGGTGAACGCTATATTGACGATGAACTTCTCGTCGCATTTGAAGTAGATGTTGAGCATATTTATAGACGTCATGGTTATAATGTTGTTTTTTTGCCAGCGGATGATCTCATTAAAGGTGGTGGAGCATGGCGCTGCGTGAGTATCCCGATCTTTGAATTGCAAGACAAGATCAACGACTATACTCATAACACAATATTGTCGCGTTTATTTGATGGTAGTCTATCAAAAAGACTATTCTAAGAGTGTTTGAAAGGTTGAGATATTGCTACAAAAGTCTATTACAGCAATTGGATGGAGAGAGTGGCTCTGTTTGCCAGAGCTAGGTGTTGCGACTATTAAAGCTAAAATTGATACTGGAGCGCGCACCTCTGCTTTGCATGCATTTGATGTTGAAGAAGTAAAACAAGGCCGTAAAACAGTCGTGCATTTTAAAATTCATCCGTTGCAACGAAACAACCATAAGATAATTCAAGCCAAGGCGGACCTTTACGATAGACGACCAGTAAAGGACTCGGGGGGACAAGTCACTTTGCGTCCAGTCATTTTAACTTATATGATTTTGGGTCATTTTATTAAGCCAATTGAGCTCACTTTGGTTAACCGCGATACGATGGGATTTCGAATGTTACTCGGACGGCAAGCGCTCAGGCCGAATCTTTTGGTGAATCCCGGACGATCATTTATGCTTAAAACACCTAAAAAGAAAAAAATCCAAAGTTTGTAAAGAGGTCCAAGTTGAAAATTATCATTTTGTCACGCAACCCTAAGCTTTATTCCACATTGCGTCTGGTAGAAGCTGCAGAACAGCGTGGGCATGAAGTCAGAGTCATTAATTATTTGCGCTGTTATATGAATATTACTTCTTTAAAACCAAAGGTCATTTATGGTGGAACAGAACTATCCGAAATAGATGCCGTTATTCCTCGTATTGGAACGACGCATACATTTTATGGGACTGCTGTCGTTCGGCAGTTTGAAATGATGGGAAAATTTACTCTGAATCGCTCACAAGCAATTACTCGCTCTAGGGACAAGCTGCGCAGCTTGCAGCTGTTAGCCAAAAAAGGTGTTGGCCTCCCCATCACGGGCTGTGCTCATTCTACCAAAGACATTGATGGCCTGATAGGCGTTGCTGGTGGGGCACCTTTGGTGATTAAATTGATCGAAGGCACTCAAGGCATAGGGGTCGTTCTCGCAGAAACAAAAAAAGCAGCTGAGTCGGTTATTGAGGCTTTTCGTGGGCTTAATGCAAACATTTTAGTGCAAGAGTATATTAAAGAATCAAAAGGTACAGATATAAGATGTTTTGTTGTAGGCGATAAAGTTGTTGCTGCGATGCAAAGAGTTGGCGCAGAAGGTGAGTTCCGATCAAACATCCACCGTGGTGGTAGTGGCCATAAAATTAAAATCAGCCCAGAAGAACGACACACGGCAATTCGAGCCGCGAATATTATGGGCTTAAATGTTGCGGGAGTTGATATCCTGCGTTCTAATCGAGGACCGGTTGTAATTGAAGTAAACTCGTCTCCAGGTTTAGAGGGAATAGAAGCGAGTACGGGCGTAGACGTTGGAGCAAAAATAATAGAATTTATCGAAAAAAATTCCCTGAAGGGTCATAAGCCGGATAGGCAGCCTGCATAGATTTAGAAAAAAACTTGTTTAAAAGTTATTCAGATTGTCGAAGAATTCAATAAATTTCCCTTAATGATTATCCTTGATGTCAGAAAAAAATCAATAAATTCATGGGATTTATTGTATTTGTCTATCTGGCAAGCAATTTGCAAATATATACCTAGAAACCAAGCGTTCTTAGTATTCATGCTGTGTTGAATTCTCTATCTCTTACTGTGGAGCTGAGTTATGAAGCCGAATTATTTTTCAAGTTTTAACCTATTAGGAACATTGTTAACAAGTATCTTCTTTAGCCTCGCCGGAAGCTTAGGATTGACATCACAAGCTTTCGCTTACGGGCATAGCTATGTAAACGACACGCGTTCAAGTATTAATCATTATGTTTTTGTGTCGCAGTCAGTATCGGGAGAGTATGGAAAAATGACTGGCAGTGGTGAAGCTCACACAGCCGACGATGGTAAGACCTCTACATTCTCTGCCAATACAAATTGGAAGGGATTTGGCATCAAAACCGCGGCAGGTTTAGAATTAATGAAATTTTTGCAGTTTGAGCTTGGTCACACATTTATAAATCTCCGCCAGCATGATAGCGGCTTTGAAACGCTTTCAGGCTCACGATTTAATGCGGGAGCAAAATTAGTTTTCCGTTCACCGCTTGTGAATCTCGAAGGCGGAATGGGAATGATGGCGACTCGTCTCGACTACCAAAATGGCTACTTAAATAGCGATTTATTCGGGACGGGTGTTTACTACACAATAGGATTAAATTATTATGTGCATTCAAAATTCTCAGTTCAAGTTTATGGCAAAACCATAAGCGAGCATTTGGTGCGTAACGGCGGCTCACAAATTGTCAAAGAAATTGATACAAATACAAATTCAGTAGGTGCTGGATTTACCTTGTGGTTGTAAATTGAAAGCTTAAAAAGTTTCTATTTGTTTTCAAACAGTCTCATATAATTATTCCAAACCAACTCCTGCGCTGCTGCAGGAGTTATTTTTCTGAGCTCAGCAAGATAAGAAACTGTTCCCACAACATCACTTGGCTCGCTGCGTTCACCTTTAATAGGTGCAAGGTAAGGACAGTCAGTTTCCGTTAAGATACAATGCAGAGGTAAGCTGCTTAGCATTTTGGTAAAGGATTCACTATTGCGGGCATTTGCAGGTATAGAAAAACACCAACCAAACTTTTCGGCTGCCGCAATAGCATGCTTAGGCTTGCCTCCAAAACAATGAAAATCAACTTTTTCAACTTTCTGTTCGGTCAATATCGCGATACTTCTTTGTTCGAGCTTTCTTGTATGTATAATAAGTGGTAAAGAAAATTCTTTAGCTACTCGAACCAGTTCGCAAAAAACACGTTCTTGTTCCTTAAAAGTTTCTTCTCCAAGCCAATAAGCATCCAGACCACATTCGCCTATTGCAGTAAGATTCCCGAGCTGAGCCTGAGTACGTATAAATGCTATTTCTGAATCGACATCAAAACGCTTTACTGCGAAAGGCAATTTGCTGGACTCCGGTATAATAGAGTTCACGGCTTCAATAGGATAGATACCAAGAGCAGCTTTCACTATGGGATAAGTTTTTGCCAATTCAAGAATTTGGCGATTAGATTGAGGATGTAAGCCATTAACAATTATCTGGCTCAGTCCTTTGATTTCAGCTTTGCGAATAACTTCTGGAAGATCATTTGAAAAACGCTCATGAGTTAAGTGAGCGTGGACATCAACGTAGCCTATTTTTTTTATTACCATGGGCGAATAAACATTCCTTTAATTGCCAAATTCATGTGTCCACCAAACTTGAATCTCCGCACAGGGGCTACTATTAACTCCACCAGGACATCTATTGCCACCACCGTGGTTAACAATATCGGCAGCTTTGCGGATAAGCCTATTATTGGTGCGGGAACCACCGTTTGCGGGCAATGCAAGGGCTTCCTTTTGAGTTTCATAAGCAATGCTATGGCACCCCACACAGGATTGCTCTAATTTTGAGCGTAAGGTATTTTCATAATATTGTCTGCCTATACTTTGCATTCCACCGATACTAAAATTCATCGGAGAACCAAATAAAATGTGTTCGGCGTTTTCGAAAACGGCTTTAGCTGTGAGCTGATAGTTTTTCCCATCTTTATACAGTGACGCAATTTCTGCAGTAAATGCATGGGAACCAGCGGAGTCATTATCAAACGCATCTTGATCTGCAATGACGCTCGTCATAAGAACTGCTTGTGTAAGATCTCCACCCTCGACATAAAGCTTTATTTCTAATTTCGTTGTTTCATCATTTGCGATAGCTGCCCAACCGCGAATGGCGCCAGTTTCCGATATTTCGACCAAGCTCCCATTGAGCTCGTATTCGGGGGGGGGATCGGTAGGCGGATCTTCAGGTTTTTTGTTTTTTGTGACATACCACCAATCGATAACATTTTTACAAATTTCTGTTTCATTTATCGGTGTATTGCATTGATCTCCGCCAATATGGCTTGAGCCTTCAGAATTGCGGATTTTTTGGTGGAGTTTATTTACAACTTGAGTATCACCAACAATTAAAAGAGCATGCATATTTGAAAATTCAAAAATTGAGAGTGGCCCTATATTGCCCTCGACATGGCAAGAACTACATTTTTCTTTGAATGCTGGAACAATGGTTTCAGCAAAAAAAGCTTTTGATTTCGCTAAAGGATCTGGTGTGGGTTGTTCTTCTTCTTCTTCTTCTTCTTCTTCTTCTTCTTCTTCTTCTTTTTCTTTTGGTTGTTCATCTTTAAGATCGCCATCTTTATCATTTTTACTTTCATCTTTTTGCGCCACGCGATTATTTTGATTATTTGATTCAGAGGAACAATTAATAGCGAGTATCAACAGACTTAGGAATAAGAGATTTGCGAGCGTAAAAAATATTCTTTTCAATTGAGTTGCCCCACGTTTTAATTAAAACGAAACAGTCACCTACCGGTACTCCTCTGGCTCTATCGGATTTTTATATATTTAAATTAAAAATAATTTGTAAACTGCTTGTGAACTGCAATAAATACATTTATTCCGATAAGTTAGATGTCTTTTGAATCATTGTGGGATCTGCCTGTATTTAGTTGCAAGATGCGGTTCGTGTTAAAATTAAAGCAAGAAATAAATCTGCAAATATGAAGGTCTAACGTGGCAACAAATAAGTATTCTGGCGCGCAAAAGGCAGCAATTCTGATGCTTGCATTCGGCGAAGATATTGCCGCAGAAATCTTTAAGCATATGAGTGATTTTGAAGTTAAGCGAATTGGTACGGCGATGTCACGTCTTGGGCGCTTAGATCAAGAGATCGTCGACGAAGTCATGGTTGAGTTCTATCAAATACTACAACAAAACAAAAAATTCTTTTATGGAAGTACTGAATTTACTAAGAATGTACTCGGAGCTGCATTTAAAGGTGGCGATGCTGAAGGTTTAATTGAATCGCTGTCACTTCAAGCTGCAAATCTTGAATCTCTTGAATTGATAGATCCAAGAACTTTGGCAAATTTCATCCGCAATGAACACCCACAAACCATTGCGTTGATTTTAGCTCACCTTGATCCCAAAAAATGTGGAGAAACCTTAAAGGTACTGCCAGAAGCTTTGCATACAGAGATAATACTACGTATCGCCAATCTCGATGCAGTCGCTCCAGAGATTATCGATGAAATTGATGACGTATTACGAGATGAGATTCAAGCAATGGGATCTGTTTCTGCAAGTAATTTAGGAGGTGTCCATCCTATAGCCGAGATGCTCAACCTTATTGATAAGGCAACGGAAGAGCAAATTCTCGACAACTTAGAAGAAAGAGATCCAGACCTTGCGGAACAAATCCGAAACTTGATGTTTGTCTTTGATGATTTGGTCAAGATTGATGGGAGAGGGATACAGGAGCTTATTAAAAATGTATCAAATGATAAGTGGAAAATAGCTCTCAAAGTAGCGTCGGAAGGTGTTAAAGATCTCGTTTTTGCAAATATGTCGAGCCGAGCTGCAGAGATGTTGCGCGAAGATATGGAGGCTAGTCCTGCAGTTAAATTGTCAGAGGTAGAAGCTTGTCAATTTGAAATCGTACAGATAGCCCGTAAATTAGAAGAAGAAGGTAAGTTAATTATAGCTTCTGGAGATGCCTCTTACGTGTAGAATGCTAGGCATCTTCAAAATATCTTTTATTTTTTTAATTTTCTGCCTAAAATTTTCTGAAGATCTTCCTCTGAATATCGTACAAACTCAGTCTTTGCTTGGCTGACCTGCCACAAACCGGGTGCAGATCGACGTGGTTTTTTAAGATATTGCTTCTGGGTTATGTAAATTTCAGCACTATAGCTTAATTTTGCCTTTGAAAAATGCGCAGCGAGGATTTTAGCTTCTTCGAATAGTTTCTTTTTCTCAAGTTCCGATAGTTTTTTCATTTCTCGGTATGAAATGATGACATGCGCTCCACTAAGGTTGACTGCATGGAGCCAGAAATCTTCTGATCGAGCAGACTTTGTCAATTGATCGTTATCAACAGACCCTTTACCGACATATATGGAAACCCCAGTTTCGGAAAGATAAGTCATATATGCTTGGTGTGAAGCTAACTTAACTTCTTTTTCGATTGCATTTGAAACTTTGCTGTACTTGATTTGCTTGGACTTAGTCAATTTAAGCGTTAAAGTTTCTATTAAGTCGTGACTCGCATTGCCTAATTCTAAAAGCTCAAGGTTACTATGCAATTCAACTAGAGAGCTTTTGATTTTTTCGATGTGATCGCGCATCAATAGAGCCGCTCGTTGCAGCTTTTTTAGACGGTGGTAGTAGGAGTCTAAATTTTGTCCAAAACTAAATTTCGGATTTAAAGGAATAACATAAAGAGAATTTTCTAAATTCGCATTTAGACTTAATTCACTCATCCCTGGAACAAAGAACTCGGAGTGACTTTTTAATAATTCGGCATATTTACGCGTTTGCGCAATTTCTTCTAAACTAGGAAGCTTTTTCTCGTGTTCACAAAGGCTGCGCTTCAAATATTTAATCTGTCGTCGCAATTTTTTTTTCAATATTGAAACCTGTTCAAGTGATTGCACTTGATTTTCTGGTGTTTGAATATCTGAATTGCGATTAATACCTTGTTGAGTTTGCGACTCTATTTTTAATTTAAAGGGATTTAGTTGCGGTTTGATCGCTTCAACGGAAAATGTTGAATCTTTACGTTTTGTAAAAACTCCTTTTGCGCCAAAACGTAGGAGTGATTCGCTTTTCTGATTTAAAATTTCGAAATTCCCACCATCACGTGATGACATTACAAGGTATTTGTCTTCAGAAGTCTGCGGTTGATACAATCGTACTAAGTACAATAAATTATTTTCAACGCGATGAATCTCACTTATAATTCCACCTAAGATGAGTCGGCGCAAATGTTCTAAAGCAAAACCGCTACTTTTACAGCTATAAGGTTTCAGATCTAGCAGCTCGACTTTAAAATCTTCAGGGTGTGCCGATATTACAAGAAAACACTTAGTTGCGTGTTTCTTGGGTGTTTCTTGATTAATTGTTTCTAAATCTAAATTATAGATTTGAGCGCAGTATCTGCGTGAATCCAGGACCCAAATTTTTTGAATGCGGAATTTCAATTGTCTAAATTTCGAAATTGTTATGCAACAAAGCGCTCTCTTTGCAGCGGTGCATAATCTTCTGATCCGTCTGCAACCATACTATCAGCAAATATCATATCGTTAATCGACATAAGGCTGATCGCACCTTTGCTTGCTAGGGCCCGCACTTTTCCTAGAATTTTTAATTCCACCATACGGTAAAGCTCGTCGTCAATTCCAGACATATTCATTAAATCTTCTCGCCAGCTTTCAGCAAGTTCTTCTGGAACTTTGCTAAACAGTAAATTGCGTATGTGATCTTTCGTGCCGCGTAGGAAAGTGACAAGATCTGTGCGTTCTAAGCCAAGTACGAGTTCCAAAACTTGGCCATCGCGAAGATAAGGAATAACTTCCAAGGTAACTAGTTTTAGTTTGATACCGCGGGCAGCTTCAGGATTGGTTGAATTTAAATTGCGCATCAAGGCCTTTTGCTCTGTTAAATCTGCCTTTTCCAATAAGTCGTATAATATGTCTGTTGTTCTTAAGTTGTGGGTATCAAATTCTGGTCTTGTGGTTACTTTCTTAGCTAAAGCTTGTGCAACAGTACTTAAATAGTCTTTCGGAAAAGCTTCCGCTCGGCAAAGTTCTTTCAATAGCTGAACTTTAGATGAACCCTCAAACATATCAAAGACGGCTTTGCGACGCTTATGATCTAATTGGGTTAATACAATGCTTTGCACTTGAGGTTTTTCGTCTACTATTAAGTTGTGTAGTTGTCCAGCATCGAGATTAAATACAAAGTCAAAAACTTGCATGGTTTTGCGCGTCAATACCCGTATTTCGTTAGCTGTGACTCTTGTTTTTAGCTTACTCAACAATTCGATTTCTTCGTCTAAGGTGAAATCAAAATGGGTTTTTTGATAGTACTCCGTCAACTCATATAAATCGCGTTGAAAATTTGGATCGCCGAGCAGTTCAAAAATAACACCTCGACCAAAAATATGCACATATTTGGCTGTCTGTTCTATGCCTTCGTCTTGAAGAATTCTACCATAAGTTTCCTTCGCCACTTTCGGGTTGTCTAGAAAAAAATCCGAGAGTTCTTCGCGCAATTTTTGAATGCGGATCTTTTTGCCAAGTTCGTCTTCTGAAACATTCGCTCCAGAATTTTGATTATTTTCTTGGCGATTCGATTCGTTAGAATTTTTATAAATAGAATCATTGCCCGCTTGTCCAGATTGTAATGGACGGTGCGCATAATCGACCATCATCTGAGCATCTTTGCGTGCGCTATTAAAGCGAGATATTAAAAACAGACCTAATAACAGCACAACAAGTGCGCCTAATGCATATACGGTTGTATTTTCTCCTAAAGATCCGAGGAGAGTATTTTGAGAATCAGAGTTTTTTGCCTCAAGGCTTGAGCTACTTGCCAGCTTTTCGCTAGAGCTAAGTGAGTTGAGTTCCTTTGAATTCAATGATGAATTTGATTGCGAAGTAGAGACGGAAGATTCTCGTGAAATTATTTCTTTAGTACCGGCGAGATCACGAAAAATTTGTAAAGTTTCGCGCAATTTTCCAAGACCATAAGGATCTTGTTCGCTAAGTTTTTTCTTGTTGTAAGATTCTGGAAATTCGGACACGACGACATCGAGTCGCACAGGTGTGATCCAGCGTAGGTTTGCCTTCATAATGTTGCTAATTTTATTGCGCTCTTCGATTTCTAAGGAACTGTCCATGCTGACTTCAATATCAATGTTTTCAACTTTAAGCAGCCCATCATCTGGGCTGTTATTACGAAATATTTCGGTGTTGCTGTATTGAGTTGCTTGATCGGGAGATACCAAATTGCCATCTATTCCAACGCGAGAAAGTATGCATTTCTCAGGACAATAAGTGTCGATGATACGATTGATCTTCGAGTCAATTTGACTATGAAGAGAATTTTTAATTTGCGACTCTAAAGAAAGTGACTTGCCAATTTGAGGCAGTTCAATGCTTTGCCAGGTTAATTTGACCCGATGTCCCAGCGTTGAAAGATGATTGGTAAGAATATTTTGGAGTCGCTCTCGGTTTGTTTGTGTGACGCGGCTGTCGATTTGGATAGTAGCAATTATTTCGTCGACAAAATAGCTTGTGCCATCACTTCCTTTAACACTTTCAAAGCCTAAATCCATATCTTCTGGCAAAGCTTCATCGAGAGTCACTTCTACTCCTAATAATTGACAGGCATCACCGCAATATTGATTTAGGACTTTTTCAATTTTTGTTTTGACCTGTTTGCTGGTCTCTTGATTCATGTATTCGTAATTACCGCTTTGCGGGCTTTGAGCTGTTGCAGTTGAAGTTACAGCTAAAAAATTTGCAATTAATACAATGTAGAGAAGAAAGTGTAAGTTAATCTGTTTAAGTTGGCTCATACAAGAACAAGCGAGTTTTCGCTGTTTTTGACTTGCTGAAATTATTTCTATTTTCATTTAACTCTCCTCCGACACTCAAGGGATTGACTCTTCACTGATACACTATCGGATGAGTTATTAAGTGTTTCAGAAGGTAAAAGTTGCCTAGTACGAACTTAATGAAGTAAATGCATCAAATTTCTCATTTTACCTGTAATTTTTGACGGAATGGAAAAAGCCACATCTATTTTAATATTTTTTCAAAAAAAAAATTATTAATAGATGAATTCATTTATTTAGGGGTACCCGAAGTCTGTAAACTCGACGTGGTTTCATTGTTGTCGCAATTTCCTGTCTAATTTGATCGTGTGCTTGATGAAGAGTATTTTCATCTACAAATTCTAAGCGGGAATTTATATGTTCAGTAAAGGACTTTAATAACGTAGTTCCTATGCCTTGTTCGTTTGTTTCTGAATGATGAAGTTCAAAAAAAACACCATTATCAAAATAAAAAAGATTAAAAAATTTTTCATCAGTCACAACAGTAATCGTTGCAGTCAAAGGGGTGCTCTGATTGCTAGCCTTAAGGGTATTCATCAGCAATTCTGTTAATATAAAACCTATGCTACTAAGTACGGGTGATGGCAATATTAAGTTATCATCATGCAATTTGGGTTGGATACAATTGATAGAAAACAAGTTTTGGTAGGTGAAGGAAAATTTAAATGTATCGATTAAATTTTGCAAATAAGTACAGGGAGGTATGGCAGAGCTATTATCGACTTGCTGGAGTTGGTTTTGAGCTAACGAGAGTGCGACGATTCTATGTTCGAGATCAGTGAGTATCTGTTTAGATTCTTTAGTTTGTGCTTCGATTGACATGAGTGAAATGAGTGATTGAATGACTTGAAATGTATTTTTGACGCGGTGGCTGAGTTCAAGATATAGATTTGAAATTCTTTTTTTTTGTTCGAAAATCGCGCTGACGTCTGTGATTAAAACCACAGCTCCTATTATAGTATTAGCTTGATCTAGAATTGAAGCAATGGATGCTTGTGCAGATATTTTTTTATTGTCTGTTGCGGTGAGAAATAGTTCCATTTTAAAATGCGATTGCGTTTGCAGGGCTACGGAATAAGACTGTTGCAATTGAATTTTTTTTTCAACGTCTTCACAATAGTTTAATAAATCACTAAAGGAAGTAAAATCCACTTCAATTTTGAGGAGTTCTGAAAGTGCTGGGTTTATAAAGGTCAGTTTGCCATTCTGATTAAATAAACATACGCCCTCAGCTAAACTATGAGCAACTCCACTATATAGATCCAGTGTACGCTGGTGCCTTTTAGTCGCGGAATCTAATTCATTATGTATAATTTTGCTATCAGTAATGTCCAAAGTAATAGCAATTGCTCCACAGATAGCTTGGTTTGAATCTAATTTAGGACCCATAATTGTTTTATAACAATGTTGCAGCATCCACACTTCAAATGCGACAGATTCTCCATTTAGAGCCGAACGTAGGCCATCGACGATTGGAGTATAGGCAGCGTAATCTTTGAGCACATTTAGACCACGACCGTAATTTGGTCCCAAGTGAAAAAGTTCAAGACCCTGTCCACGTGCTTGGACTAATATTCCATGGGTATCCACTTCCCAAATAATGAGAGGTAAGTGGTGTTGGGGTGAGTCGACAATTTTTAGGAGAGATTCGTCCATTATATCTCGTTATAAGCGAGACTGTTTTAATTCTTCAGCTTTTTGTACGCTTAATTGTTCGAGTTGATCAGCGCTTATTTTTTCAAATCGCTTGCGTTGAAAACCTTCGTTAACTATGCGATATTCCCCAGAGCTATTTTTTTGCCAATAAAGAACTTTCCTACCTTTTGAAATAAAGCGTTGATCGCCGCGAAAGTCTTGATTCATAATACTAACAGCATATTTTGGATGGGTGACAACCCTGATATCATCAATGCGTAGATCCATTACTTTGTAGCTAGCGAAGACTCGTTTTTTATACTCAGAATAAGCACGGTAATTTTTCCCATCGGTATTAAATGCTTCATGATAATGGTTGATATAATTGGCATGGTCGCGCTTGGCCCAACTCTGTGCCCATTCTTCGGTGTTACGCATGAGTTCCGCAACGTCTTCTTGTCGGTTTAATTGATTTTTCTCTCTGGAGATTGCGACAATGCCTTGAAAGGGTTGTAGCCATTTTGATAGATTGGAGATGTCCTCGTTGTAAAATGCGACACAGCCTTCGGTGACTTTTGCGGCGCTGATGCGTTGCGCATTTTCAACACCATGCAGCCAAATCCCGTAGCCAGTTTTGCCTTGAATTTGATCTATAGGATTTGGAAAGTCGATAGGAATAGCAAATGCACCGTATTTCTCTGGCAATGTTTTTCCGTCGATATGATGTTGAGTAAAATAGATTCCCTCGGGAGTTCTGTTATCGCCTTGTTTTTCTTTATCTCCGTCCTCTTTGCCGAGAGCAATTTGGAATTTTTTTAATAAACGTGGCAAAGTCCCGGGACTTGGCAAAGTGCTTAATTCGGCTGTCAAACTGTTCTTTACAACTGATAAAATAACAAGCTCTTGCCCGATAGCGTTCACTAATGTGCTATTGTTGCTGTTGTCCGAACTGCCTAATAGTTGTGCTTGCGATATAAATCCTATGATGCATGTTGCCATAAGAATAAAAATTTTAAAGGTTTGCCGCAAGCTCCCTCCTAATAATTGAATCGAATTTATTTAATTATAAACACTTATTAATAATATTCATAGTGTTGCGCTTGATTTTAGAAAAGACTGCTGCTTTTAGAGCTTATGACTATCTAAAGAGTAGGGGTAAAACAACTTAGGTTAAACTTGCTAAACGCAGTTGTTCTAAAATTTCTTTAAATATCGCCGGAGCTTCTGCTTTATACTCAGTCCATTGGCCTGAAATGGGGTGGGTAAATCCTAAAATTTTTGCATGAAGAAGTTGGCCTTTTAGGCGAAAAACGGCCTGGGCCAAGCTTGTCGGGAAGCTTTGCGGCAACATGCACGGGCCGTGGTATTGCAAATCACCTAATACTGGCAAGGCGAGAGATTTGCTATGTACGCGTATTTGGTGGGTGCGGCCTGTGTATAATTTGACTTCTACAAGAGAAAGGCGATTAAAAAATACTTCAAGACGTTTGAATTCAGATTTGGAGTAGCGAAATGCATGTGCAGTCTGCTCTTCCTCGGTCAGGCGCAAAAATTGAGTTTTTGGTATTGAGAGAAAGCGCATGCGCCGCTGTGGATCTCTGTATAAATAAGTCTCGATAACCGAAGATTGCCAGGGGCAGACGCCATTTAATATGGCTTCATAAACTCGTAAATTTGTTTTTTTCTGAAATTGCTCCGCGAGAAAAACGTGAGCTGCATTTGTTTTTGCAAAGACCATAACTCCGCTAGTATCTCGATCTAAGCGATGTACAACGCCGTCACGTTCGGGTTGTTGGTCATGATAAAGCTTTGAGAGTTGGCCGCAATGTTTTTGGATTTGATCGAGCAGGCTAGCTTGATGAGAGCCTGGTGAAGGGTGGACACGGATTCCGCTCGGCTTGTTGACTACTATCAAACATTCATCTTCGTGTAAGATTTCTAGAGGGTCTTTGTAGAAAAATTCTCCGACTGTTTCGGAACCAACTTTTGCGTTTAAGGCGATTTTTTCCTTTAAAGCCAAAACATCGCCGGGCTGTATACGGAGTCCAGGTTTTATGCTGGGTTTGTTTTTATTTAAAATGTGACCCTGGAGAATCAGCTCCTTGACGATGCTTCGGGCCAAAGGTTGGTATTTAGCAATAAAATTGTCTAAACGTAGACCAGAATCTTCCGCTCCGACCATTATTTCAAAAGGTTCAATCATCATCGTGGAGGCTTTCGCGCTTGTTATATCTAAATTATTAAAAAAATTCAGGAAATGCTGAAGTATTAACGCTCTGTCAATTAAATCTTCATTTATCCCACTGTTAGCGCAGTGTGATGCGCCGATATGCTCAGTACCATGTCCGTTATTAACTTGGCTAGGACTAAATTTCACGGAAAGAGCGTAGCTATGAAAACTAAGTCGACAAGTAAGTTGGAAAATAGCGCAGATTTAGACGCCTCTAGCAGTTTAAAACATACCTACGACTTAACAGTCATAGGTACGGGGCCTGCGGGGCTTTATGCGGCAGTACAAGGCGCAAAACTCGGGAAAAAAGTAGCGATAGTTGAGAAAGATCCGCGTCGCTTAGGGGGAGCTTGGATTCATACCGGGACTCTGCCTTCAAAAACGCTTCGCGAAAGCGTGGCGTCAATAGCTTCAATTCGCTTTCATGTCGGTGCTGATTGGATGTTGCGGGTCACGAATCAATTAGCTAATGGGAGCATTTTTCAGCGAGCTCAAAGAGTTTCCATGACAGAAGAAGAGACTATAAAACGCCACATTGAAAGCAACAAAATAAAATTTATTCAAGGCCAGGCCTACCTCGAAGATCGCTACACTGTTCGTTGTATTCGGGAAGATGCTACTTGTGAATTGATACATACCGACAAAGTATTTATAGCTACAGGTTCAAGGCCAAGGCGCCCTTCAGATATTCCTTTTGATGGCTGGAGAGTGATCGATAGCGACGAAATATTAAGTTTGCAATACATTCCGAAAGAAATGCTGATTTTTGGCGCCGGAGTCGTCGGTTGTGAATATGCCTGTATATTTTCTGCATTAGGCGTCAAAGTCACCTTGGTTGATGCTCGCAGTAAAATTCTACAAATGCTCGATCAAGAAATTGTGCGAGAATTACAAAGATCAATGGAGACTTTAGGCGTCAAATTTATTCTCGGCCAACCTTTGGGGCAAATGGCATTTGATGGCCCAAGAGTAGTGGCAGAAATCGGCCAAGAAAAAATTTCAAGCGATCTTTTTGTTTATACTGCCGGTCGCGTTTCTAATACAGATCGTCTGGGTCTTGAACGCATCGGTGTAGAGGTTAATGAACGCGGCGCAATTAAGGTCAATGATTGTTTTCAAACCGCGGTTCATAGTATTTACGCTGGCGGAGATGCAATTGGACCGCCCGCACTTGCAGCAACTTCTACAGAGCAAGGGCGTTTAGCGATCCGTCATGCATTTGGTCTGCATGATAAGAAATTTCCAAGTTTTTTCCCCATAGGTGTCTACACAATCCCTGAGCTTTCCTGTGCTGGAAAAAATGAAGAAGAACTTATTGCAGAAGGAATTGAATACGTCGTTGGCAAAGCGTTCTTTTCAGAAGTTGCTAGAGGAAATATTCAAGGTGACAACGCTGGTCTATTAAAATTACTGGTTGCGCCAAAATCACAAAAGTTATTAGGAATTCATATTGTCGGTGAAGGAGCTTGCAATCTCATTCATATTGGCATGGCTTTTATGCTGAAAGGTGGGCATGTCCAAGACCTTGTTAATATGATCTTTAATTATCCGACTTTGGCAGAAAGTTACCGAATTGCTGCATTTAATGCGCTTAATAAGATTTTTAAAGATGGCAATTTTCAAGATCCTGAAACCGAAGTGCTTATAAGTTCACAAAATTCAAAAGAGTTTAAGCGTAGTGCCTAGACATAAATATCTTGTTTTTTAAAAATCAATCATATATACATACACCCTGTTGGGTGTTTTTTATTTAATATAGTCAGGAGCCAGGGCACGTCGCAACGATCTATGTTGTGAGTTCTGGCTCTTTTTTTTGGAGGTTTGTATGAAGTTAGTGAATGATTTTAAATACGGATTAATAATTGCAACTGCCATTGGCTTGGCAAGTTGTGGAGGCGATCGAAAATCTGGTATAGAAGCCAGTGCAGAACTAGCTCAAAGAGAGCCAACTCCAGAAGGTATTCCATTACCACCAGCGAGTACTTCTGCTGGCAGCGGATTTGCTGCAAGTTCCCTAGCGTCAATCATTCCGGCAGGCACACCCTCTATTCCTCCAGCTGGTAGAACATCTACTAGTAGCAGTGCAAGCACGAGTTCGACGAGCTCGTATTATCAAACTGTGGTTAACACAAGTTATGTAAATGTTGGAACACGGATGATACACAGTGCAACGCCGTGGGTTGTTGAATATTTTAATAATTATAGCAATCCAGTGTCCTATCAACCTGAAATTCTTTCTAATACAAATGCGACAAATTTAAATTTGAATTGGGTAAATGGTTCTCCGGATTGGCGTGTACAAGCTGATTATTTTTCATCTCGCTATAGTGGACAAATTTGGGTTCAAGCTCCCGGAATTTTAGAATTCAAAGGTAATAGTGATGACGGTAGTCGTGCTTATTTATATAGACTCGATGAACGGACAAGACCTTTTGGCCAAATAAATGTTCTTGATTATGCTTATGCGAGTAATCGCACTGTTTTATGGGATCATTGGTATCGCAAAGGCTTAAGTAATCCCGAATATAGTAAAACAGTTTCTGTTCAGCCAGGTCTCTATGGAGTTAGTATAGAGTTCTTTGAATATGATGGACAGGCTGCGCTTAAATTTACTGCCGCAGAAGCCGCACCCACTCCGCCACCGCCGCCACCCGCTTTGTCGTGTGAAAATTCGAACATGTTCAAAGGTTATTTTTACCGTGGTGATTTATATGCAAGTCATGGTTTACAACGACCTGGCCGTCAACCAGATTATCAAAAGTGTTATTTCAACAATACCTGGGAAAACAATCGTCTTGATTTAAATATAAATTTTATTAATGGCGATGGACAGCCAGTGTCTTATTTGACGGATGATTATACAGCATATCTAGAAAAAGAATTTGTCGTACAAGCTCACCAAGCTGGTGATTACCGCTATGAATTTAAAGCTGATGATCGTATGACTGCTTACCTAGTTACCGACGGTGTATATACTCAAGAAATCGGTCAGTACAACTTAAGTAGCGGAGCTCAGTCGACGTCCGGAGGGGTTTATTTGCGCGCTGGGAGTTATAAAATTGTTTTAAAGTTTAAAGAAAATCTTGGTGATGCTCGCGCAATTTTTTCATTGTATTCTTTTTCGAACCCAAATCCGAACCCAAATCCGAACCCAAATCCGAACCCAAATCCATCACCGTTGCCAGGTTGTGCGAACGAAGGGTCAACATGGGGTTCGACTTTTTATACGGGAGATTTCCCAGCAGGTTATACGCATTCGGATTCGTCGGGCAGCACTCCTGAACCAAATCCATTTATGTCACTAAATTTACCTAATCAACGTCCAGCAGATCGTACCAAAATAATCCTAGACTTTTACCAGGCGCAGACTGCTGTAGCACAGATGCCGGCTGGTCAACCTTTTCACGCATATTTTTCGACGATTTTTCCAGTCGCGAAAAATGCGAAATATCGTTTGACCTTAGGTGTCGAAGGCAAAGCTAAAGCCGGAGTGAGATTTTTCCAAGGTAGCAGTGTTCATCGAGATAAAAAATATTCAATTGACAACAAAGATGATAATTCTGTGATGACTTGGATTAAAAAAACAGGAGCAGAAGCTCTAGAATTTAGTGAATCGGGTTGTTGGCAAGTTATGGTAAAATATGTCGATTTACAGCCAAACCCTAGTGATCCAAGTCGTCGCAATTTGTTTTTTGAAATGATCAAGGAATAGTTACTTTAGGAATAGTTACTTTAAATTAATTTTCAAATCTTCTGCAAGAAGGGCCTTTTCACAAGGGCTCTTCTTTTTTGTTCAATTAATTTTGTTTAGTCAAATCTAGGTAATTTAAATCTTCTTGCCTGTTTGGCAATATTCCTGACTTTTCACGGATGTAGCGGAGGAATTCTCTTAAACGTTTTTCGTGAAAATGAAAGCTTTCTTGGTATAAAGAAAAGTGAAAAGGGTGGAGGTTTTTGCCTGCTTTGCTTGCTGCAAGATGTAGGTCGAACAGAGACTTTAGCCCATCATTGCTATGATAATCAAGTGAGGCGGCGTTCACGCCGATTTCAAAGATCCACCCCAACGGTCTATGGATGATTCTTGGTGTATTGGCGAGTTCGTATTTTATCCAGCTGGTTTTAATCATTTGGTAAAGTGGGAAAGCCTTTAGTCGGTTTTGCAGTAGCCTAAGATTTGTGTAAGAAAAGTCGTATTTGAAGTTGTGAGCTATTAATACATCAAGCAAGTCTTTCGACATTAACCATGCACCTGCCATATAACAATTAGATGTTAGCTTAAAATGCTTTTGGAAGAGCTGCTGGCTAGACTGTAGAATTTTGTAGAGCTCTGATTTTGAATAATCAGTGATGGGAACTTCATGACCACAAGCTGTGCTTTCGCAGAGCTTCGTATTGATTTTTTGTCCCCAATAGCTTGTTTTATAGCGCGGAGTGACACCAGAGTGTTGTAGTAAGCCATTCCATGAATGATTGTGTAAACAAATCCTATCTTCTTTTTTAAGCGCAGAATTTATCAAAAGTTGAATTTTAATTTCATCTGAACCAGAGTGAGTAAAATAGGCTGGATCGATGAAATGTATAATAGGCATATCTGGAAAGTCAGCGCGGAACTGTTTTATAGATTCCAGATTTTCGAGTTTTAAATGAGAGCCTTCCCAAACCAAACTTAAGTAAACACTGTCTCTTATTTTCGCTTCTGAGTTTCTGTTTTGAAAAATTAGATCATTTTTTTTACTTTCCAAATTGATTTGAGATATTGCTTGAATATTAGAAATGCTGATTACGAGCAAAAATAAAAATTTTGCATTGAGCATTAAGTTTTTTTCCTAGTTTTAAAAGATGCATAATTATTTAATGATTAGATATAACTTTTTTTGGCATTCTCTTCAAGCTAGCAGAAGACGGAGAGATCAAAATTAATGGCAGCAAGAGTGACAAAAGTAAATATTTATTTTGTGAGCTACTTTTATTCGCCGAAAATCCACAAAAAGTACCATTGTTAGAAGAAGATTGTTGTTGAGGTGCGGGTGTTGTAACAGCTCCTGATCTTCCGGTGATCGGAGCAATAGATGTTAGATTTAAACAGTCTATATTTTCAAGAAATGATTCAAAGCCACGTGCGTTAAGTTTTTCATAAATAGTACAGGCATTCTCGCCAGCATTTAACTGACGATCAGCTAGAAATAGCGCAAGAACAAAATCCTGTAGACCGCTATCTTCCAGGAAGAAGCTGCTAGCAGTAAATGTGAGTTGTGCGACTGTTGTAAAATTTAATTCTTGTGCTAAATCCCATAAAACTGCAGATATTAATTGACCGCGAAGGTGGGGTGCGCTGATCCAACTTCGGTAAGTTGTATCTAAATAGCTTAAGTCATTTTCAGCACTGCGTAAGCAGCGATCCGGTAACCAGCAGGCGCTGCTTCCGCTAGGGCAAATGGATTCACCTAGACACGCATTGCCTGTTTGCATAAAGGTAAAAAGATCTGCCAAACCTTCGTGAAGTACTAGTGATTCACCAGTTGTGTTCGTGAGGGTGCGAAATAAAATGTGGTGACTAAATTCATGCGAGACGACGTCGTTATCTTTACCTAGATTTTGCAGGATGCTGCCATCGCCATCACCGACCATAATTTGAGGATACCCTGATGAACTGACAGCTGGCTGATAGAGCGCATTATTAGGGGTTCCTTGGGCGCGGGCATGGACTAAAATTTTAAGTGGTTTTGGCCCGACCCATTCATAACCGAGTGATTCAAACCAAGAGAGCATGGTATGGGCATGGCTAAAAGTTTGAACTTCTTCGAAATGGGGGTTGTCTAATTCATATGAAAATTGATTGGTGGCACTAAATGCATTTTCTCCACTGGCGGATTCTGCTTGGAAATATTCTGAAACAAGCTTTCCGGACTCGCTCAGTTCGATATTAAAAATTTTCATTTCTCCATCTACTGGATTGTTTATGAGTGCTTCTATTTCTCCATTAATATCAAAACTAATGGGTATTAAGCGTTCAACTTTGCTCATGCTAACAAGCGCTCTGTGAACGAGCGAATTTAGGCTGAATACAAAATTCCAAACAAATTCGAGTTGACCTTTTTTATCTAGAAGGTAACAGGCTTTTTGATCATGTAATAGAAACTTTCTTCCTAGGTGGCGTTGTAACACCAGAGCAGCTTCTGAATTGGAAAAAACTGGACTTTTATGTACACTCACTGCGCTCGTTGGAATTTCTCCCATCATGGCAGTGCTGCCATCAGAAAGAGAGTGCAATGCCACTTGATAGTCGCAAAGTGGGACACCGCTAGTAGTAATATAAAATCGCTCCTGTAAAGAATTTATACCACCATAAAAGCGCAATGGACTTTGTGAAGATGATTTTCGACGGAGTGAAAAGTTTGGGGCAAGACCTTGCTGTTGTAAATTTTTAAAGAGATATTCTTGACCATCACTTTGTGTGGAAAATAATAAATGTGTATTAGACTTTAAGAGCGTGTTGGAGACGGATATATGACCGATATTTTTTTGTAAATACTTTGGTTGGAAAAGAAAGCGATCTTGCCCAGATTTAAGTGTCAAGGCGAAGACGCTAGGTCCTAGGCTAAGACTAATAATAATTGTTAGTAATTGATTTATTTTAAAAAAAGTCATTTATATCATTACCATAATAATCACCTCTTACAAACATAGTATTCGGAATATAATTGATATATATTAATTAAAAACATATTATATTTTATAATATTTTAATTTTATTAAGGTATATGTTTGGATTAAAAAATTTGTCTATCCACAGGCTGTGTTAATAAATGGCTAGTTTTTGGGGTAGATCTGGCTGGTGAAAAAGACTGTATCGGAACGCCTAACTTTTGAGCAGTCCTCCAAACCTTGCTTTAATTTGTTCATGTCAAAGAGTAAGATTCGTAACTCTGGTTTTGAAGTTATAAATAGGAAAATTTTTTTATATGGAATTCAAAGTTTCAACTCTAGAAGGAAATCGTCAGTCTTTAGACGGTGGTGCCATGTTTGGTAATGCACCTCGAACTATGTGGGAGCAATGGATACAGCCAGATGAACTTGGTCGCATTGAATTGGCCTGCCGTTGTCTTTTGCTGGAGTTCCCGGGCGAAAAAATTCTTTTAGAAACTGGCATCGGCGCCTATATGGATCCCAAGATAGCGGATCGCTATGGTGTGCAGCGCCAAAAGGATCATGTTTTATTAGAGAGTTTGAATCGTTTGGGCGTTTCCCCGAAAGAAATAACTACGATTATCCTCTCACATTTACATTTTGATCATGCTGGTGGCTGTTTGAATGCTTTCCAAGGAGCTGCGTCGCCAATTAGTTTAGCCTTTCCCAGCGCCCGTTTTGTCGTTTCAAGAGGCGCATGGGAGCGAGCTCGCTCTCCCCATTTTCGTGATCGTGCTTCTTTTATTCCTGGCTTAACAGAGCTTTTACAAAAAAAAACCTTGATCATTATAGAAGCTGGCCAGACTTCGCATCCCGATCTCTATCCAGAGTTATTGAATTTTTTTACCAGCGATGGTCATACTCCCGGCCATTTGCATACGGTCATTAATGGCGCAAAAGAAAAAATTGTTTTTTGTGGCGATCTGGTGCCTGGCTTAGCCTGGTTACATCTACCAATTACTATGGGCTATGACCGTTTTCCCGAGTTAGTCATAGATGAAAAACGCAAATTTTATCAGCGTGCTCTTGCAGAGTCGTGGCATCTTTTTTATACGCATGACGCCAAAACCGCTATGAGCCAAGTCGCATTGGACGAAAAGCAGCGCTTTGTTTCGAAAGATGCTCGTGCTGCGTTGGTGCGTCATGCAGTATAAGCATAAATACATAGGTGCAATTGATGCCGGTACAACGAGTGTGCGTTTTATTATTTTTAATAAACAGGGCGATATCATAGCTTCCGCACAAAAAGAACATCGACAACTACTGCCGCAAGCAGCTTGGGTCGAGCATGATCCTTTGGAGATTTGGCTAAATTGCCAATTTGTTATTCAAACAGCCCTGCAAAAAGCTGGAATAAGAAGCGAAGAAATTGCGGCTCTTGGTATCACCAATCAACGCGAAACTGTCGTTGCTTGGAATAGAAAAACAGGAGCTCCCATCTACAATGCTATTGTTTGGCAAGATACACGCACTGAAATGTTTTGCCAAAAATTACGCACTCAAGGCCATTCCGAAGCCATTCAGAAAAAAACCGGCTTGCCTCCAAGTACATATTTCTCCGCATCAAAAATGCATTGGATCCTTGAAAATATTACAGAGGCAAAATCTAGCTTGAATCGGCAAGAGCTTTTGTTCGGTACGATTGATTCTTGGATAATATGGAATTTAGCTGGTGGCAAGCATTTTACAGACGTCACCAATGCGAGTCGGACTCAGCTCATGAACCTAGAAAGTCTTGCTTGGGATGCCGATCTTTTAGAGATATTTTCTATTCCGATAGATACTTTGCCTAAGATAGTCGCAAGTAGCTCGGCTCAGGGCTTTGGGTCTACTATGAAATCAGGACCTTTTTCTGCAGCACTTCCCATTTGCGGAGTCTTGGGAGATCAGCAAGCCGCACTTTTTGGCCAAGCCTGTTTTGCTGTCGGTGAATCGAAAAATACCTACGGCACTGGTGCATTTATGTTATTGAATACGGGCAGCAATATTTTTGCGAGTCAACATGGTTTGTTATCAACTCTAGCCTATCAGCTTGAGAGTGAAGCCCCGGTATATGCTCTAGAGGGTTCTGTGGCATACGCGGGATCCACAATGCAGTGGTTGCGCGATAAAATTGGATTATTTCACGATGCTAAAGATAGCGAGGCAATGGCTCTCGCCGTGGCAGATAATGGCGGTTGTTATTTAGTTCCAGCATTCAGCGGTTTGTTTGCTCCCCATTGGCGCAGTGATGCGAGAGGGGTTATTGTCGGGCTGACTGGCTATACTAATAAAAATCACCTCGTACGAGCAGCTTTAGAGTCGGTTTGTTTCCAAACTTTCGATGTTCTAGAAGCGATGACTCACGATAGCAAAAAAAAATTAAAAGTTTTGCGCGTTGATGGCGGTGCTTGTGCGAATAATTTTCTCATGCAGTTTCAAGCTGATATTTTGCAGATTGAAGTTGCGCGCCCGAAAGTGCTCGAAACTACTTGTTTAGGCGCGGCTTATGCGGCTGGCTTAGCGGTTGGTTTTTGGCCAGGTCTTGCTTCTTTAAAAGATAATTGGCAACTTGATAGAAAATGGATCCCGTGCATGAACCTTGATGATCGCGAAAAACTCTTGCGGAACTGGCAAAAAGCATTAAAACGATCTTTGGGTTGGCTCTAAGATGCCAATTCTTGTTAAAGACTTTATTATCGAAGCGAGTGCGGTTCATTCAGAGTTGGCGCTAAAAAAAGCTTTAGCAGAGAAATTAGGAACTGCAACATCAGATATTACCAGCATTAAAGTCTTAAAACGTTCTTTAGATGCCAGAAAAAAGCGCAATTTGCTCTACCACTATCAAATCGAGTTTTGTGCACTAGATGAAAAAAAATTACTTGATTTGCATCCTCAGTGGCTTGCCCATACCGAACCAAGCAAAACACCGCATCCTCTTTCGACGTCAAATCAAAAGCGGACTCTAAAAGAGCCAGTAATCATAATCGGATCAGGTCCAGCTGGACAATCGGCAGCTTTTTTGTTTGCAGAAGCGCAGATACCAACAATTATTGTTGAACGCGGGCAGCCTGTTGAGCAACGTATTAAAGACGTCGGGCGCTTGCAGCGCCGCGGCGAATTAGACGTAGAGAGCAATTATTGTTATGGCGAAGGAGGCGCAGGTACATTTTCTGACGGCAAGCTGACATGTGGTAGGCGTCACCCCTTAATCCGCTATTTGTTTGAAACTTGGGTTCGTTTTGGCGCACCCGAAGATATTTTGTATGAAGCACATCCACATATTGGCACCGACTACCTTTTAAAAATGACCAAAAACTTGCGGCTTTTTATTGAGCAGCAAGGTGGGCAATTTCTTTTTGGGAAAAGATTGGTAGATATTGCACCAGGACGCTCGGCAAAAATGGCGGTGACTCTTTCTGATGGCCAGGTTTTAGAATCAGATCATGTCATTCTCGCAATAGGACATTCTGCCCGCGATACTTATCGGCTTTTGCAAATGCGCAATATAGCCATGCAGCCGAAGCCATTTGCAATGGGTGTGCGTGTCGAACATCCACAAGAGCTTATCGATGAAATTCAATACGGTACATGTCACCAAGATTTAGGCGTCCACGCAGCCGAATATAAGTTAGTTGCGCATACTGAAAGTCGTGGGATTTGGACCTTTTGTATGTGTCCAGGAGGGCACTTATTACCAACCTCAGCACAAGCCGGGCATTTGGCAATCAATGGCATGTCTTATCATGCGCGTAATAGCGGTTTTGCTAATGCTGCTTTAGTCGTTAATATTTTACGTGAGGATTTTTTTCAAGGTGATGTTTTAGACGGTGTACGTTTTCAGGAAGACTTGGAAAAAGCAGCTTATAAAATGGGTGGCGGTTCTTATGCCTGCCCGGCGCAACGTTTGGAAGATTTTATAGCAGAGCGGTCTAGCGTGGGAGAATTGAAATCTACTTATCGCCCAAAAGTAAATCCAGGGCGCCTCGATCAGCTTTTACCTAAATATGTAGTTTCAGCACTTCAAACTGCACTCGTGGATTACAACCGGCGGATGCGTGGATTCATTAACTCTCAAGCTTTGATTGTTGGACTTGAATCAAAAACTTCCGCGCCAATCATGATGCCGAGAAACGAGCTTTTTCAATCCATCTCTCATGCTGGTCTTTACCCCTGTGGAGAAGGAGCTGGGTTTGCCGGCGGTATCGTCAGCGCAGCTCTTGACGGTCTAAGAATCGCCCAATCCATCGTCGAGCATGAGTTAAGCGAAAATATAACATTAAATGTCTCAATAAAGACCTAATATATCACCCTTATTATTCATCGAAACCCATTGGGCGATGGGTTGAGCTCCGAGACCAGGCATTGTGAATATTGATCCTGAACGTGCAACAATAAATCCAGCTCCTGCTTTAAGCTCAAGGCTATCAACTGGAAAAGTATAGTTCTGAGGAATACCAAATGCATCAGCATCATGGCTGAGAGAAAAAGGTGTTTTGGCAATGCAAATAGGTAAATTAGCAAAGCCATTTTCCTGCAACCATAACTGTTGTTTTTGTGCTAGCGGACTCAGCTCTACCCCCTTTGCTAGATAGTGGCGTCCAGCAATTTTTGCGATTTTTTGTTCAATGGAATCTTCTAAGTGATAGAGATGTTCGACGGACACAGGCTCCGGAGTCTGGCGAGTTACTTTTAAAACAGCTTCAGCTAAATCTTGGACACCGTGGCCACCATGAAGAAATCCTTGATGTGTCACCGCGTTTTCGGCACCAAAACTGATGGCTAAATCACGCAAACGATTCAGCTCTTCTGCTTGATCGTCCTCGAATTGGTTAATTGCAACGACAAGTGGTAAGCCATAGGATTTAACGACTTTTATGTGGTGCTTAAGGAGGGCGGCGCCTTGTTCCAGATATTCGATATTTTTTTCGACTAGAGCGCTTGCAAGTTCTTTAGCTTTCATCTTTTTGTACTGACCACTGTGGTATTTCATCGCTCTTACAGTAGTAACTAAGACGACACAAGAAGGCCAAGTCGGGTCTTGTCGGCATTTTATATTTAAATATTTTTCAAAACCAAGGTCGGCGCCAAATCCTGATTCTGTGACACTGTATTCAAATAAACGCTTGGAAACTTGGTCGGCAATAATAGAGCTACAACCGTGGGCGATATTTGCGAAGGGGCCCATATGCAATAAAACAGGAGTATTATCGGCAGTGCGCATTAAGTTCGGCTGTAATGCTTTTTTTAGTATGACCAGAGCTGCTCCGTCTGCACGCAAATCTTTAACAGTTATTGGTTTAGAAGATTTTGTCTGGGCAACAACCATATTTTGCAAACGCGTACGCACGGAAGAAATGACTTCATCTTCAAAATGCCCATTGGCGAGAGCAACAATTGCCATTAATTCACTAGCAGCAGTGATATCAAAGCGAGTTTTATAACGACAATTCGGATCTTTTGCATCGCGACCTATTTCAATATCTCGTAGAAAACGGTCATTGACATCGAGAACACGAGGAAAGTTGATAGTCGTTGAATCAATGTCTAAAGTATTTTTTTGATAGAGAGAGTGGTCGATAAGGGCGGAAATTTGATTGTGGGCCTGACCAATTGCATGGATATCTCCACTCAGATGTAGCATGCTTTCTTCTGTGGGCAATATGCGTGCTTTGCCACCGCCGGCACCGCCACCTTTTACACCAAATAAGGGGCCCATCGAGCCTTGGCGCAGAGTGGCAACGGCCTTGACACCGAGCTGATTGAGGGCTGCAGATAGGCCAATACTTGTAACAGTTTTGCCTTCGCCCATAGGAGTTGGGTTTGTTGCAGTGACCAATATTCTTTTGTGATTGGTATTTTCAGCAAAATGATTAAGCGCGGCGAGTTTAATTTTCGCACAATAGTCGCCATAAAACTCAGCCAAATGTTCTGGCAATTGAATATCGGCAACCATGGCTCGAAGTGGAGAAGGATTCATATAAAGGCATCCTAGTTAATTTGAAAGTTGAAAAAACAACATTTGTAAAAAGGAACAGTCCTTTATAGATTTTTTTGAATAATTTCGCTATCAAGATTCAGGAGGATCTCTTTGTGAGTATCGATTTAGCGACAAATCCTTTTGAATTGTTTACGCAATGGTTCGCGGAAGCTAAAGCTTCTAGAATCAAAGATCCGACCGCAATGGCATTAGGAACCTCAGATGAGCAAGGTCATGCTGATGTGCGGATGGTATTGCTTAAGGACCATGGACCAGAAGGTTTTGTCTTCTATACTAATTTGCGCAGCGTCAAAGGTCAGCATTTGGCAAACAAGCCGTGGGCCTCGCTTTGTTTTTATTGGTGGGATTTGGATAAGCAGGTTAGGATTCGTGGCCCAGTCGAAGCGGTTGATAGCGCAGTGGCTGATGCCTATTTTGCAAGTCGGGCACGTCAGAGTCAAATTGGTGCTTGGGCATCGAAACAGTCGGAAGTTTGCGGGCCACTTGATTTAGAAAAGCGCATTGCTCAGTATGTTTTGAAATTTGGAGTCGCAAAGGTGCCGCGTCCAGAACATTGGTCGGGATTTTGTTTGAAGCCAGAAACCATGGAATTTTGGCATGAACGTCCTTTCCGACTTCATGATCGTGTGCGATTCAATAAACAAACTGGACAATGGGTGGGGCAACATCTCTTTCCGTAGATTCTCAAAGGATTTAAAGGGAATCTTGTTCTTAATTTTTATCGAAATGCCTTCTTAATATCAGAGTTAGGAATAAAAATTGGAACTTCTTGAATATCTACTCTTAGCAGGTTCTGCTTTTGTTGGATCAGTTATATCTGCAATAGTAGGTATGATCGGCGGCGTCGTTTTACTTTCTTTAATGACCTTTTTTCTTCCTCTCTCTGTTGTTGTTCCTATACATGGCATAGTTCAGTTAGCTTCGAATTTAAGCCGTCTCATCAGCCTTAGGCAACATATCGTTCGTAAAATTATTGCTCCAACTCTGTTAACCTTGCCGATTGGTACCGCATTGGGAACCTTGTTATTAGATAAATTAATACATCAAGAATTATTTTATTTGTTAATTGTGGCTTTGATTTTATACGTTTTATTTAAACCTAAAAAAATGCCATCTCTTCAAATACCTTATTGGGCCTATTCGATTCTAGGTCTCTTTGTTGGTGTATTAAATCCCATCATCGGAGCGATTGGCCCAATATATGGGCCTTTTTTACTGCGTGATGATTTAATTAAGGAAGAAATTATTGCGACTCAAGCCACTCTACAAGCAGTGTCGCATTTAATGAAAATTCCCGCTTTTTTATACCTAGGTTTTAGATATGAAGAACATTTGCTGTTATTTATAATCATGATATTAGCGGTCATTTTGGGTACGAAGTACGGAATTCGTTTGTTTAAACGCATTAACGAGGAAAATTTTCGTTTGTTTTATCGAGCCGCATTACTATTTGCGGCTATACGACTTTTGTATAAAGCAGCTGGGGGATAAACTAGCCTTGAATCCACTGTGCAAATTTTGAATGATGAAAGCTAGCTTTGTAACAAAATAAGACGACTGTTAATAATTTTTGCTTCAGCAAGTCCCAGAAAATTTGCAAGCCAATAAAATGTTTCTTCTGAATAAAAGCTAACATGCGTGGGATCTTGCCGATAATACCAATTTTGAAAATCAATTTTTGTAGGCACGAGCAAAGTCATAACAGCTAAAATTGCATTTTCTTTTAGCAACCCATGTAAACGAGTAAAATCTCGGCGAGGGTCGTAAAAATGTTCAGCAGTTTCTGTGCAAACAATAAAATCATATTTCGTTTCCAAACTTTCAGGATTCGGAAAGTATAAGGGGTCGTAGAGGGCAATGTCAAAACCAGCATTACGCAGCAAAAATGCTAGTGCAGAGTCGACTCCGCAGCCGTAATCTAAACCTTTTGCTCCAGGTATAAGGCGCGGTTTTACTGCATAAATCAAAGGTCTGAAAAACTCTTGGTAATGAAGGTCTGTGGCGACATTTTGATGTAGGGAGTAATGTTTTGATTCTAGTTCGAGAGAAAGTTGATGTATTGGATTCAAAAAACGCAAATCGCAGAGATCGCAGTGGTGGTATGTTTTTAGCTCGCGTTTGCAAGTGAAAAATTCTTTTGCTGGGCTTAAGCACAATGGACATGTTGCATTATAGTTTATCAGCAAAATTCTTTCTAAATTTTTGTAATTTAGGCCCAACGACATAAGTACAATAACTTTGCGAAGAGTTTCTTGCGAAGTAATTTTGGTGATATTCTTCAGCTTGGAAAAAAGTTTCCAAAGGCTTTATTTCTGTTACAAATGGATTTGGCCAAGTTCCAATTTCTTGTTCTCTTGCGAGCGAATTTAGAGCGGATATTTTTTGGGTATCATTGTGATAGAAAATGATCGATCTGTATTGAGGCCCAATGTCGTCTCCTTGGCGATTTAAGGTCGTGGGATCGTGTATGTGCCAAAAAATGTTCAGTATATCTTCGTAATTAATTATAGACGTATCGAAGTGCACTTGAACGACTTCTGCATGTCCTGTTGTTTTTGCGCATACTTGTTCGTAAGTTGGGTTTTGAATGTGTCCGCCCGCATAGCCACAAACTACCGAAATCACACCACGAATTTCGCGAAATATTGCATCGAGGCACCAAAAGCAGCCACCACCTAAAGTTGCGATTTCGATATTTTTTTCGGTCATTTCAGTTGTCAATTGCTATACTCCGTAAAATTAACTGTCATCTTGGGCGAAGCGAAAGATCTTCACATTTGGTACCAGTTCCTTCCCCTTCGCTGTGCTCAGGGTCAGGATGACGAAAGTTCCTTCCCCTTCGCTGTGCTCAGGGTCAGGATGACGAAAGTTCCTTCCCCTTCGCTGTGCTCAGGGTCAGGATGACGCCCCCTTCGCTGTGCTCAGGGTCAGGATGACGAAAAAAAGCGACCCGGACTTTTTTGAAAAGACTGGGTCGCTTAATTAAATAGAACTTAACTTACACGTCAAACTTCAAGCGGAATACTACGGTTGAACCGGAGCTTCAACTGGAACTTCGATGTAAGAAGGATCTTTTGCAAGAGTCGTTGGTCTTTTGTCAGCAGTCGTTGTGTCAAAATCTTGACTTGCTTCACCGATGTATAAATAGCCAGCATCTACTTTGTAGATGTTGTATTCAGTTGCTGGTCCAGCAAGAGTTGGAACTGGGTAGCCTTGTACAGCGCCAGCAACAACAGTAACGTACACGCAAGTTGCGCCAGTTACGTCTTTTGCGTCACCAATTGTCCAATCAGTGTATCCACAAAATTCCATGTCATTTAATTCGGTGATAAATGCTGCATAGCCATCAAGAATTTGTTGAGCCTGGCCTTGAGTGTCTTTGCCATCTTTGATGTAGGTTTCTAAATAAGCTACAAGACCTTTATCAAACCAAGTCATTAAATGTTGGTTGTAAGTTTTGTCGATTGCGTTGTTGCCATTAACAGTAGATTCGCTATATGTGCCAATTAAAGTATTAGTCATTCCAGGAAAGCTGCATTGTGCGTCATCAAATTCTACTGAACCAACAGTAAAATTGCCCGCTTCATAAATTTCAAAACCTAGAAAAGAACCACCTTGTTGGACTGTTTGGCAGCCAGTTGACCAAATTTTTTCAATGTCCGAAGCCATAGCTGCGTTACTTAAAAATGCTGCAGTTACAATTGTTCCAAAAATTCTCATTCCCAAACCTCCTCTAAATCGTTGATAAAAAACAAGTAAATAGCATATCTATCAATATACTAAAACTGGATGGACGGCCAACTATATGTGCCAATATGAATGGCGTCAAGCAAGATTTACAGTTTTCTAACAATTGCTTTATGGGCTTCCCAGCCTAGAGCCTCGCCGATTATCTAGCTTGTTAAGAAATGACTTAATATTCCCGAGGCTTTTGACTATGCTGATCCAACTTTGATTTTGGATTGGAAAAAGCCATGGACGGATTACACAGCCGTTTTAAAAAAGGTATACATCAAGAAGATGCGGCGCTTGTGCCTAATTTAACCTGCTCACTGGCTTATGCGCGGCCCTGCTGCCAAGGAAAGGGCTATGCATTTAAGACGGGAATAATGTTTGCGCAAGCAAATATTTGTGAATGCGTTTTGCAGTGCAAAAATTGCCGTGGCCGTTCGCTCAAGGTTGATGATTTTGGGCGGGCAAGAAATTGCGTCGAGCCCGCACCGCAGATGGTCACAAATTTATATAACGAAGCAAAAGTTCCAACGCGCTATTTCAGTGCGTCTTTGCAAGGATTTTCCAATTATAGTGGCAATGGACGGGAAGTCCTGGGATTTGTGCAGAATTGGCTTGAGGCGAGCAAACAAAAACCTTTGCGTGGATTTATACTGAGCGGTGCAGTAGGAGTGGGTAAAACCTTTTTATTAGCCGCTTTGGTTAAGGCCTTAGTGATTCGGGGTTATTCAGCGGCTTTCGTAGACTTCTTTCAGCTTCTTGCCCGTTTACGCCAAGCCTATGCGGACGATAAGTCTGATGTCAGTTTACTTCAACCGCTCTTAGAAGCTGATGTTCTTTTAATCGATGAACTTGGAAAAGGTAGAAACACCGAATGGGAACTGACGATACTCGACCAGTTAGTGATGGGGCGCTACAACGCCAATAGACCAATAATTGCTTCGACTAATTTTAGCCTAGAAGACAAGCCGATTCATTGGGATTTGAACAAACAGCTCGATGGTGACCAAGCAATGGGCTCTGGATTTCATGACCTACAATTCGGATTTTTGTCTCAAAGAGTTGGGCCAAGAATCTATTCTAGACTTCAAGAAATGTGCACGTTAGTTGAATTGCGCGGTGAAAATTTTCGGACTAAGTCATTATGAAATGTAACAAATCTTGCAAGCTGATGCAGGCAGCAGTCACAGAGCAAGATGCTATGTTTAAACTTTCCTGGCTAAGTTTAGAGAAGAGTCAATTTAGCTTACATAAACAAAATATAGATTGCTGCAAAGGTGATTCCGGATATTTTGATGTTGACACTAACGTATATGTACACTGTCCTTTGAATGCCAGATGGCAGGTATTACAAGTTCTTTTGGAAAAATCTAAAAAAAATAGTCCGGAACTTTCCTGGCTAAAAATTTGGAATCATCAGCAGTTATTAAGCACTTTGCCGACCCTTAAGAAAATCATTTACAGTTATGAAAAAAACAGAAGCGTCGTGATTGAATCTACAAGCTCAAGCAGTCTTATGTTGTTATTAGCAATAGAAGCAATCTGGCTTTATGGTTGTGATGCAGTCCTGATAGACTTTTCGTATGCCAAACGAGTGCAATCTTTTTATCAAGAGTTAGACTACCTCACGGCGAATAAAGCTGACTGCCGACCAATTGTTATTCTGAGTCAGATTAAAAAGCTTTGGGATAGCCAAAATGCGACTGACTTTGAGGGAATGCTATCTTTTTGTTATCAACATGGTTTTGTTGTGTGGGTCGAATTTGTCAATGAAGGGATTTCTCCGAGTGTAGCAAAGGTAGGTGCAAGTGATGCCAGGCGCTCAAAGCGCTTATTGGATAGGGTTGAGCAAATTCGTACAAATTCTTTTTACAATTGGCTAACTTCTTCGTGTCGGAGTCAGCTTTCTGAAATGACTGGTGAGGCCAAATATTTGAAAATTAGTGAAATGCGAACTCGATCAACAAATAAAGAAAATCAATTTTTGAAGGAAGTTTAATATGGAAGAGTTACAAAAATCATCGCCATTGTCGCCCCTAACTCCACATTGGGCTGATCAAGCTGCTGTTCGCGTCATTGCACAAAAGGGCGAAAAGAATAGCTATACGGTAGCTAGCGGAATTACACCAAGTGGGGTTGTGCATTTTGGTAATTTTCGAGAAGTCATCACAGTCGACTTCGTAGCTCGCGCATTGCGTGCTCGTGGTAAAGAAGTTCGATTTATTTATAGCTGGGATAATTTTGATACTTTTCGTAAAGTTCCGAAAAACGTGCCAAATCCCGAGGCTTTTAAGCCCTATTTGCGGCGACCGATTGCGCGTATACCTGATCCTTGGGGCCAGGAAAAAAGCTATGCTGCAAGTCGTATCAAGCTTTTCGAAAATGAATTGAAGAGGGTTGGAATTGCACCTATCTACTTTTATCAAGAAGAAAAGTACGCAGCCGGTGAATATGCTGAAAATATTAGAAAGACCCTAGAAAATAAGGAAAAGATTGCCGAGATTCTCAATCGATTTCGCAAAGAGCCTTTGGCGTCTGACTGGTTGCCCACGGCGATTTATTGTTCAAAATGCCAATCTGATAATACGACTGAGGAAAGATATTTGGGTGCTTGGGACTATTCTTATAAATGTGCCGAATGTGGCAATAGTGAAACAGTTGATATTCGCAAAAGCTCTAATATAAAACTGGCATGGCGTTGCGACTGGCCTATGCGCTGGAGCTATGAAAAGGTTGACTTTGAACCAGGTGGCAAAGACCATTCGAGTGAGGGCGGTTCGTACGACACCGCTAAGGACATAGTCAAAATCGTCTGGCAGCAAGAGCCTCCAGTCTATTTGCAGTATGACTTTGTCTCTATCAAAGGTGGATCCGGCAAAATGTCCTCTTCTTCCGGAGAGCTCGTGACACTGAGCGAAGTTTTAGAAATTTACACACCACAAATGGTCCGTTGGATCTTTGCGGGTCAAAAACCAAATCGTGATTTCTCAATTGCTTTTGACGAAGACGTTATAAAAACCTATGAAGAATTCGACAAGGCAGAGAAAGTTGCGCTTTCAGCACCGCCTGAAAAGTTGGGATCTTGGCCTGTCATTCGGCGAGCCTATGAATTATCAAATATTGAAGTGGATTTGCCAAAATCGCCACCTTTTCGACCAGCCTTTCGAGATTTGTGTAGTCGACTGCAAATTAGCGGCGGAGATATCAATCGCGTCTTCGAACGCTTCTATAGTCATTTAAATCTGAGTGAAAGAGAGAAGAAAATTTTTGATCAGAGGGCTGTTTGTGCCTTGAATTGGCTGAACACCCATGCACCAGAACAGTTTCGCTACTCTTTGCGGAGAGAGAGAAAAATCTGTGCGGAAAATGAATTGCAGTTGAAGGCGCTACAATTATTAAAATCGATTGTTTCCGATCCGGGGTTTTCAAAAATGGAAACCGAACAACTGAATCAAGAAATCTATGATAGAATCATTAAAGGGATTCCAATAGATGCAAAAGATTTTTTCAAATCTGCTTATCAGACTTTAGTCGCGCGCGATCAGGGGCCACGTTTGCCGAGTTTTTTGAAGGAAATAGGTCAAAATAGGCTAATGGAGCTGTTATAATTGTTTAAGAACAAAATCTACTCTCTTATTTTTATGCTGCTTTTTTTAAGCGGGACTTTCTCGTGTCAATTTATTAAAGGTGTTTTTGGACTAACTCCGGAAAAGCCAAAAATTAAACTTGAATTAGTGAAACTAAAAAAAGTTTCTTTGGTGAAAGTTGAACTCGAAATTCAATTGAAGATTGAAAATCCAAATAGTTTTGATTTGACAATTAGTTCGATGGACTATCGCCTTGAAAATGATGCCAAGTTACTTGCATCCGGGCAGAATACGATTCCAATAAAATTGACTTCTCGCTCATCAACAGCGGTCAATCTACCACTTAGCTTGGAAACGCAGCAGGCATTAAAAGTCATACAAGGCTACATATTAAATCAAATGACTTCAATTGCGGAAATTTATGTCTCTGCAGTTGTAAAAACCACTGTGGCAACTTTTCCAATAGAATATTATGACAAAAAGCCATTTTCTGAATTGATAAAACGATAGTCCATCACTAAGAATGTCCGCAAATATTCGCGAACTTCGGTCATCTATAATACTTTCATTTAGAAAGCGTCGCTAAGGCCTGGTCCTCTGGCAGGCTATACAAGGCTTCAGCTATAGACTTAACGAAAATCAATTAAATGGGTGTAAAGGAGTAATTGCAAATTAAGGCAAGGTCTCAACTTTTATATTGTCAAAGTGCTTGCTGCCCAAGCCATTTGTCCAAATGCCTACTGTTCCCATGCGAATACGATCGGCAGCTGCATCTACGCAATCAATCTGCCATTCTGTCGGCTGAGTAGTTCCACGGACCCAAATTTTAGCTTTAATGCGAGTTTCGGTACCTGTATCCGAAACTTCGATGATAACGCGGTACCAAGTATTTGCAGCAGGAATAACGCTACTGTTAGTAACGCCACTTGTCATTGTCTTGCCGTTTGGATGTGGAACAATGTTAAAACTTCCAGAACCTAAACGACGTAGGCGGTAATATTTATCCTTGCTTTTATCGCTCGCAAGCGTGGCTGTGCCGTCGTATTTACTCAGAAAAGTTAATCCAATACCACCACCTACGTCGCTTATTCTCAGATCTGCGGTATAACGGTAGTTTTTCCATGAGCTACTTGTAGGCGTCACCACATGTGAATGTATATTGTTTAAGGTGCTAGATGTTGCGAAATATTTAGCGGTACCTGCTGTTGCAGTGAGAAACAAAGAATTGTTTATTGTATTTGCATTTTCTAAGTCGGTATTTATCCAATAGAGTGGATTTAAATTTGGTTCATAGGACTCAAAATTTTCTGAATAGATGGTGAAGTCGACTTGCACAAAACTTGCTGTAATCGTTGTGGTTGCTGCGACGATAGTAAATTCGCCGCTAGCCTGAGTATTGACTAAATCTCCCGTAAATCCTACGAAGCTCCACTGCGTGACAGGACTTGCTGTTAGGAGCAGAGTGTCTCCGATATAGTATTTGTCTTTTTGGGGAACTATGGAAACGCTACCTTGGCCAATTATTGATATGTTCAAATGGCTTTCAACGGGTTGAGGTGTGTCGCCTGTTGGCGGCGGAATTTCGTCCGCTGGAGGCGGATCTTCATCTGCAGGGGGAGGGTCATCCGGCGTTGGGTCAGGAAGATCTTCAGGAGGTGGTAGATCTGGTAAATCTTTGGGAGGAGGAATTTTGGGGTCTTTTTCAGAATCTAAATCTTTTTCTTTTTGTTCTTCATTTAAGTTTTTTTCCGATCCAGTTACAAAAGTGTTTTGGGGCTTATCTGGTTGCGAGCAAGCTAGGGTGCCTAAGGCAAAAAATGTAATAGCGATTTTATATATCGTTTTCATGAGATTCATATCGGCCTTAGGCAGGGGAATATATAGCCGAAACAATAATGTTCTAATATAACTGCTAAATTTCTAATAAAATCACGAGTTGGTTCATTAGAAGTGTTACCAAGGATTGGAAAGGAAAATCAAATCGCTATGTTAGTTTAGGCTTGAAAAAGTGGCCTATCCACCTGATTGTTTTAATAACAACAAAAAAACAATTAAACA
>JAGOVF010000256.1 GCA_018060885.1 Oligoflexales bacterium
TGAGAGGGCGCTTAATCGGTGCGCCTTTGCGCTCAAGCGGAGAGATGGTTTTTACCACAGGAATGGTTGGCTATAGTGAAGCACTTTCAGATCCATCTTATTTTGGCCAGATTTTGGTCTTTTCTTCTCCACTCATAGGCAATTACGGTATTCCTCCGATGCCAGAGAATCTTGAACAGCTTTTGCCAAGTGGCTTTGAAAGTCGCCACGTCAATGTTTCTGGCGTAATAATTTCTAGCGATAGCCCAGAGGTTTTTCATTGGAGTAGTTTTCAATCCCTAGATCAATGGCTTCTGCAAAATAAGATCCCAGGTATTTGTGGTCTAGATACGCGGCATCTTGTGCACTTAATACGGGAACAGAAAAATCCCTTAGCCCAAATTATTCCAGAAAAGAACTCTGGTTATGTTGCGCTAGGTACAAACAATCCCATCGATTTACAGAAGTATGAATATTTTAACCCCTCTGAACATGAACTATTAAGTCATATCTCCGTTACTTCACCGCAAAAAATTGGATCCGGAAAAAAGCGCGTTGCCTTAGTTGATTGCGGTGTAAAATGGAATATCATTCGTTATTTGTTACAGAAAAGTTGTGAAGTCTTGCTGCTTCCTTGGGACTATGATTTTGCTAAAGTAGATTGCGATGCTTGGCTACTTAGCAATGGTCCGGGAGACCCTCTAAAGACTGGTGGCTTAATTAACCAGGTCAAAAAATTAATTGAAGAAAATCGCCCCATACTAGGCATTTGCCTTGGTCATCAAATTCTTAGTCTAGCATCGGGCTGCAAAACCCAAAAAATGAAATATGGCCACCGTAGCCATAATCAGCCTGTTCAATTATGCGGTACTCGAAAAGGCTTTATTACCAGTCAAAACCATGGTTATGAAGTCATAAGCGAGTCTTTGCAAGATAACTGGGTGCCGTGGTTTTTGAACATCAATGATAAAAGCATTGAAGGAATCCGTCATTTAGAAAAGCCGTTTATGAGTGTGCAATTTCATCCTGAAGCAGCTGGTGGTCCTCGTGATACGGCGTGGGTTATAGATGAATTTCTTTCATATGTATTTAAATAAAAACCTTTTATAAAGCGATAAGCAAGGAATCTCATCATGCCACTTCTGCCACAGTTGCGCCAAAAACCAGGTGAAGACAAAAAGAAAGTCGTGCTACTCGGTTCCGGCGGTCTCTCTATCGGCCAAGCCGGTGAGTTTGATTATTCTGGCACTCAAGCGGTGAGAGCTTTAATTGAAGAAGGTTTGCATGTCATTATTGTTAATCCAAACATTGCAACTGTTCAAACAAATCCGCTGCCGAATACGACAGTCTATCTTTATCCCGTAGAGCCTGCTTGGGTAGAAAAAATAATAGCTTCAGAAAAACCCGCAGCAATCATGGCGAGTTTTGGCGGGCAAACAGCATTAAACTGTCTGATTCAGTTAGATCGCTTAAACATACTAGAAAAGTATCAAGTGCTCAATTTAGGCTCAAGTCCTGCAACTCTGAGTCTGACGGAGGATAGAGATTTATTCGCAAATCATATGCAAATATTAAATATGCCAGTTCCAATGAGTGTGGCTTGCGACAATACTGACGCGGCTGTTGCTGCAGCTGAGAAAATTGGTTATCCCGTGATTGTACGCGCAGCCTTTGCTCTTGGTGGTCTCGGTAGCGGATTTGCAAATAATAAAAATGAATTACTTGATCTTGTAAACCCTGCGCTTTCGTCATCTCCCCAAGTTTTGATTGAAAAGTCCTTAAAAGGTTGGAAAGAAGTCGAATATGAAGTGATGCGCGACTCTCAGGGTAATACTATTACGATTTGTAACATGGAAAATTTTGATCCTCTCGGGATTCATACGGGTGATTCGATTGTTGTTTGCCCTAGCCAATCACTTTCCGATGATGAATATCAAATGCTGCGTAATGCTGCGATTACAATCATCAATTCGTTGGGCGTTATTGGTGAGTGCAATATTCAATATGCTCTTAATCCAAGCGCATTAGAATTCTACATCATTGAAGTCAATGCCAGGCTTTCTCGCTCTAGTGCTTTAGCTAGCAAAGCAAGTGGTTATCCAATTGCATATGTTGCCGCAAAAGTAGTTCTAGGGTATGACTTATTAGAAATCAAGAATCCAGTTACACAAGAAACCTATGCTTTTACTGAGCCTGCTCTCGACTATGTTGCAATAAAAATGCCACGCTGGGATCTAACAAAATTTCAAGGAGCGTCAAGACAGCTAGGCTCAACCATGAAGTCGGTCGGCGAAGTTATGAGCATAGGTCGCAGTTTTCCTGAAGCCTTGCAAAAAGCTGTGCGTATGGTCACAGAGTCAGGCGTAGGCTTAAGCCGCAATATTCAGCAAGTTTGTGATCGCAAAAAGATTTCTGAGCAGCTTGAAAAGCCAACTGACACGCGACTATTTAATGTTTTATCAGCTTTTCGCTGTGAATTTAGTCTACAAGAAATACATCAATTGACCTCAATAGACCTTTGGTTTCTTTCGCATTTGCAAGAAATCATAAAATTAGAAAAACAAGTGCAGAAGATATTTTTAACCTGTCATAATTCTGATGACCATGGCGCTTATAATGAATCGAAATTTATATCTGCATGTTTTGAAAAATTTGATCAAAAATATTGGAAGACTTTAAAACAATTTGGTTTTGGCGACGAGCAGCTTGCAGCTTTGGCTTTATATTCAGTACATGCTTCCAATTTTAATTGGTCAGAAAAGGCTATAGGACAAGCTTCGATTGTTGGAAGAAGCTTGCGCATTAAGTGTGGCGTTGTTCCAGTCGCAAAAAAAATCGACACGACCGCGGCCGAATATCCGACTCCATCAAATTATTTA
>JAGOVF010000257.1 GCA_018060885.1 Oligoflexales bacterium
CAAATAAGTATCATTGTATTTTATTTGTGAAATCCCCTTGCAAGGACGGGTTGATCCACAATTTAATATGCCAGACCTGACAAAGATCTCATTTTTACTTTGGTTAACAACTATATCTGAAAACGGTCCGACATCGGAATCATTTGAGTAATCCCAAAATCCAACGGGATAAAAGAACCCGCTTCTTTCCTCCAAGAAAGAAATTCTTTTCTGTTGTTTCGATAAAGCAAGTACACAATTCCCGAGAACTTCTAATGCCACAATTCCGTCTATCGAAAGGTTATTTATAATTCCGCCAGATTCAGCGTCAATCACATCAAGTTTGTTATTTCTACTATCGGCCAGTAAAATTTTACCGGATACCAGTTTAATATCTTCAATTTTGACCAGCGCAGAACCGGGCCAAGTCCGATTTACTGTTTCTTTGGAAAAGTCGAGTACGGCGAGATTCATCGCGCCATGCATCCTTTCTCTTTCTAATATATACGCCTTATTCCTTTCTGAATCGAAAAGCATTTGGCCTGCCCCATTCAGTGCGGGACTTAATATAGTTAGAGGTCCCGGAAAGTGACGCTCAATTTTGTCATGATTTGAAAAGTATATTTGGTTGGGATCTCCGACAAAGTTTTGAGTGACACCAATATTATTGAGTACATGTGTCGTTTGAGTCAAATCTTTGTCAATGATCGTATAACGCCATGAAATATTGCCGCTAATTGGGCCGACAACTAAAATCCCATCCCCAAACTTATGCAAAAACTTCGCCTCGTGCGGCAAGACTAGATTCTTAACCTCGTTAGTATCTCGGTCGTATATCTCAACAAATTTTACTTCATGATGAGGAACACTAAAATACCGATTAACCCACAATTTTCCGCCTGAAAAAACCATTCCTTTTTCATAGTCGGTAACATGATAGTACCTAATTAAATTTATCTGTGGAGACTTT
The DNA here is from genome assembly GCA_018060885.1 of Oligoflexales bacterium. Lineage (GTDB taxonomy): Bacteria > Bdellovibrionota_B > Oligoflexia > Oligoflexales > JAGOVF01 > JAGOVF01. The sequence goes on from JAGOVF010000257.1 coordinate 950, forward strand.
GCAAATGCCACTTCTTTCGAAAAGAAAATCAATATAAGAATGACCGACATTAAAGTTTTCATGCTATTTATTCCTGAATAATCGCTCTAAATGTAAGAGATGTGCAAACTAACGATTTTGGCCTAGTTTTGTGGGCTAATGCCAATCTATCCGCTCTTTTGATTCTACCAAAAATTCTATTATCTACACAACCAGCCACCAACTTTTCATTCCATTTCGCAGCGAAAAAGTGTGTCCTTCCTCGAACAAAAGATTACAACATGTAATTCCGTTCGTGTGAAACAGCTCAAATTTTTTTGATCAAAAAATCAGAATTCAAGTGCCAAAGTTCCAAACTCTTTGTCTCGATTCTACCACAACTTGAGGATAGTACGTGATACATCCCGTGAATTTTTGGTTTTACCAAGTGTTAATCTACCACGTAATGTCGAGCATCGCGAAACATCTCATGTATTAAAGATCCTTCGCATTCGCTCAGGATAATGGAATGGACCCACCGGTTTTCAAACGGCATCAAAAGTGCCAGAATAAGCGTCGCAAAACGTGTCTTATTCAAAAACCGGAGGATCCACATGCAGCAGAATACAGTAATTGGGGTTGATTTGGCAAAGGCTTCGTTTCAAATCCACAAGGCGACTATGGTTGGGCGAATGATCAAATCGGTAAAGCTTTCTAGACAGAAGTTTTCGGAATTCTTGGCAAAAGAGGAAAGGACGACAATTTTTATGGAAGCTTGCGGCTCATCAAATTTTTGGGCCAGAAAAGCAAAAAGGTACGGGCACGAGGTTAAGTTAATAGCTCCGCAGTACGTGACGCCCTATAGAAAACGCCATAAGACAGATGCTGCTGACGCGGCTGCGATCGTAGAAGCAGGAACGAGAGAGCATATGAATTTTGTTCCCATTAAAACAATTGGGCAGCAAGACATGCAGTCACTTCGTCGGATCAGACAGCTTGAAGTAGAAACTCGCACGGCACTTATGAATCAGATACGAGGCCTCTTAGCGGAGTATGGTATTGCCATTCCAAAGGGACATGCTGCACTGCGCGAAGCACTTATAGAATGCTGCACTGAAGGAAAAGGCGAGGAATCCGTGCACGATCTTAGCCCTCAAATGAGACAGCTTCTTATCGGGCTCCAGTCTCGTCTTCGTGGAATTGATGAACGCGTGACCGAATTTGATAAAGAGCTTGAGCGTGCTGCTCAAGCTGACGAGCGTTGTAAGCGTATCATGACGATTCCTGGAGTGGGTCCAGTCACTGCAACCGCCATTATTTCGCAAGTGGGAGATGCTCGAGAGTTTAAGAGTGCACGTCAGTTAGCTGCGTGGATGGGACTAACTCCGAAGCAGCATTCTACTGGTGGTAAAGTGACAACCCTTGGTATAAGTAAAGCAGGAAATAAGGACTTACGAACACTTCTTATTCACGGCGGACGCGCTGTGATGATGAATCCAGGTAAGAAAAAAGATAAGCGCTCGGAGTGGGCGGTTTCTCTTAAAGAGCGAGTGGGCATGAATAAAGCTGCGGTTGCGATGGCGCATAAAAATGTCAGAACCATTTATGCGCTACTTCGAAATGGGACTGAATTTAAGGACAACTACAAACCACGACTTCCCATTTGCAAGGTCGCCTAAAGCGACCCGCAAATGAGAAGTCTGTTTGATACGAAACTCGGTGTCATAGCCGACTAACCAAAGGAACTAAGAGGCGAACAGCATTAATGGCAAGGAAAGGTCAGACCAACTTTCGAACAACCCGTTACCGTCATCGGCCCATTTTTGAGGCCACCAGGATGCTAGGGATCGAAAGAGCGAATTCCGGGTCTCCTCACTTCGTGTTGATCCCATACATTTATTGCAATGATTTTAGTAAATTAAGAACATCGTCATCCCAGTAATTTCGA
>JAGOVF010000258.1 GCA_018060885.1 Oligoflexales bacterium
TAAATAAATACTGCGCTTCATCGTTCCATTTTCATCGGGAGCGACGACCAAGGCACAGACGGCTTCATCGAAGCCAAGTAGATAATAAAGAAAGCTCTCTTGGCGATAAGGGAAATCAACATCGCTATTACGATTACTCATCGGCTGCGACGTTAATACCAATGCCCGGCGGCCAAGTAGCTGATACAGACGTTGAAAACGAGATTCATAATCAATTTTTTTAATTTCAAAATTCATACAATAACGACTTCCTTCATCAAGAGATTAAGAGCTTTTTGATCCAAACTAGCGACCAGTTGGCGATTGAGCTCGGTCGCATCAAAAGCTAATTTTTTATTGATAGATTTGTAGAGATGGCGATGAACAAAGACTTGAACGCTTAGCTTATGATTGGTGATGGCATGACGAAAATGCCCCACCGACTGCCAGTCTCTATCTCCGATCTTGAACGTATCAGAACCGCCATCAACAAGCCATTGCCCATTCTTTTGCTGAATTAATGTTTTAAATCCAGAAATCCCGGCCAAGAATTTTGCGCTCGGGGGGCGCCCCTCGAGATTAAAGCCATTGGCATTACCTTCCAATAATATTCGAAGGTTAACAGATTTAAAGGCGACTTTTAGCTTCGGCTGCGGTGCTAATTTTTGACTGCTGCGTGCTTTAGCTAAACAAGCTTGGCTAACGGGGCATTGTTCACAGGCGGGACTGACAGGTCGGCAGATCAATTGCCCAAGCTCCATCAAGGCCTGATTAAAATCACCAGGATGTTTTGGGTCGACTAAGCTAGGACCTATTTTTTGCAACTCTCGTTTTAAGGCCGGAGTATTGGCCGGAATCTGCAGATCCAGAAGACGGCAAAATACCCGCTCAACGTTGCCATCAACCACCATGACCGGAACCTGATTCACAATGCTCGATAGTGCCGAAGCGGTGTATTCACCGATCCCCGGCAGGGCACGCCAGCTAGCAAAGTCAGTTGGCCAGCTTTTTGCTTCTGTGATTGCCTTGGCGGTCGCATGCAAAAAACCGAAACGGCGATAATATCCTAGCCCGCGGCAAGTCTGACGAACCTCATCAGGGGTTGCCTCGGCTAAATCTATTAATTCTGGAAAACGCTGCATAAAACGATCATAAGCTGGCAACACAGCCTCGATGACCGTCTGCTGCAGCATGATTTCTGATACGAGAACAGGATAGGGCGAAGCAAGGCGTCGATAGTCTAAACGCCAAGGGAGCTGGCGGTTGTTGGCTTTATACCAAGCCAGCAGTGTTGTCGCGAACTTCTGCTTTTGCAAACGTTGAACTAAATCTTTAGGTAGAAAAGCTGCCACTACTGACCTTAACTAGGTTCCATCCGGGAATGAAAGCCCTATTTTAAAGGAAGTTGCGCATTTTTTTTCTCGCTTGTTAGCGATCTTGTTGTAATGTAAAAAGTTTGTACTAAGAAATCAATACATTACAAAAGACAAAGGAAAAAAAATGCGCAAGGTTTACAATGAGCAAAGACCTCTTTTCTGTCAATGGCCAGATCACATAATTTCGAATGAATTAAAGAAAATTTCAGCCATTTTGGACAGTAACCCAAGCTTTTTAGAATTGGTCGGCAGTGATCTTCAAAAGGGAAAGACGACAAAAACCACTGGTGCTCGCGGCATGTCAGCCGAGCAAGTATTAAGAGCCGCCATTTTGAAGCAGCAAAATCAATGGACCTATAATTTTTTAGAATTACAGTGCGTTGATTCAGAAATGACAAAGTCGTTTCTGAAACTAGGCTTTGGAGAATCTTACAGCGATTCCTGCCTTCAAGAAAACATCTCGCGCATTCGCGGCGAAACATGGGCGAAAATTAACGACGCGATTGTTCACTACGCCAGTCAGGAAGGTTTAGAAAATGGTCGGACCATAAGACTTGATGCGACCGTGATAGAATCCAATATTCATTCTCCCTCGGATTCGACCTTATTGCTTGACTGTTTTCGCGTGGCCGATCGCTGTTTCAAGGATTTGCGGCGAAAAACGAAACGAAAAGTACATCTGCCACTAAGTCTAAAAGAGGCGAAATCGTTGTTACTTAAGATTCAATACGGTCGCGGTAAAGACGGTCGAGAGAACCACTACCGGACGCTGGTGCGCTATGGTTCCATGCTTTTAAAAATGCTGCCTGAGGTCAAAGGTTGGCTCGAAGCGGCCGGCAGCAAACGGGTGAGAGTGGTGGAAAATCTTATCGATCTCATGCCGGCAATATTGGACCAAACCCGCCGACGAGTGCTTAAGGGCGAAACAGTGGAGTCTTACGAAAAAGTCGTGTCTATTTTTGAGCCCCATACAGACATTATTATCAAGGGCTCGCGTGATATTGAGTATGGTCACAAAGTTTTTTTAACTGCCGGCGCCTCAGGTCTTGTCACTCATTGCCAGCTCGTGCAGGGCAATCCGAGCGATAGCGAATTCTTTACGGAATTACTAGAAAAGCAAATCACACTTTATGGAAAAGCACCAAGGCAGTTAGCGGCCGATGGTGGCTTTGCCAGCGAGGACAACGTCGATGACGCCAAAGAAATGGGGGTCAAAGATGTATGCTTTTCTAAAGCACCCGGCATCGCTCGGGAGGAAATGGTGAAAAGCGCATGGGTTTATCAGAAACTGCGCAATTTTCGGGCGGGGATTGAAGGAATCATTTCCGTCTTAAAGCGAGGATTCGGTCTTGAGCGCGTGACATGGAAGGGAGTCTCTGGATTTGCTTCTTATGTCCACAGCGGAGTGGTTGCCTATAATTTGACTTTGCTATCACGCTTGAAGGCTTAAGAGCTGAGGAAAAACGACTTTCTGACCCGAAAATAATTCGAGTTA
>JAGOVF010000125.1 GCA_018060885.1 Oligoflexales bacterium
GCCCATATACCATCTGCTGAAACTTTATTTCATTGGAAACTTTTTTCTCCAATGCTTCAAGTGGTGGCCTTTGGAACTATTCTTCCATATTTATTTAATATTTATTCAACAAAGCATCTCTCTCCAATTGTCGTCTCAATGGGAATCACTCTTCAACCTCCCATCACAGCATTTTTAGATTTCTTAATTCGTGGAACTCACTTAAGCCCTGGATGGGTAATTTCAGGTTCCCTTGTTGCCCTGGGTGTCTTCCTAACCTCTGGCAAAAAAACTCTTCCCAGCACCCTGACTGAAAATTAATGAGCAATAAAAGCCCGAGTGGTAAAGAAAACAATAGCAGCACCTAAGTAGGCAATGATTGTCATTCCTATAAATACATAAACGGGAATTTTTGCAGAAGCGGTTTCTTTTTTAATTACAGCAAGTGTAGACACACATTGCATTGCCAATGAATAAAACACAGCCAGAGCTAAAGCGCTCGCAATTCCCATACCACTCGAATGAAGACGGCTTGATAAACTACTCATATCGTCATCTAATGACTCAATTCCATAAAGCGTGCCTAGAGTTCCAACAAAGACTTCTCGCGCTAGAAATGAAGTGAGTACGGCTACTCCAATTTTCCAATCCATTCCCATAGGACTAAAAACAGGTTCAATCCAACGCCCCAAAACACCCAACCACGAGGAATCTAGATGACCCGAACCGTTTGGAAAATAACCCAAAACCCAAACCACAACTGTGACTGAAAAAATCATAAATCCCGCGTTTTGAACAAATCCCCTAGTGCGACTAGCGGCATTGAGTAATATAGGTCTCAAATTTGGGATTCTATAGGGAGGAAGTTCAACTAAAAACGGAGCATCACCGAGAGAAGATACTTTTTTAGAAAGTAATTTATCCAACACCGAAGAAGCAATTAATCCCGTTACAATTCCTATTGTAAACAAGCCAAAAAACGCTAAACCCTGCAATCCTATAAGCCCACCTAAAACATGCGTAGCAGGAATAAATCCGCCTACTAATAATGCATAAACTGGAAGCCGAGCAGAACACGACATAAATGGAGTGACAATGATTGTGAGTAATCTCTTTCGAGGAGATTCAATTGTTCTAGCAGCCATTATCGCAGGAATCGCACAAGCGTGTCCAGAAAGCATAGTCACAAAACTACGTCCTGAAAGTCCAAAGTGACTCAAGGGACGGTGAAGTATAACCGCAGCCCTGGCCAAATATCCGGAATCCTCTAAAACTCCAATGACCAAAAATAAAACAAATATTTGAGGGGCAAATACCAAAAAAGATCCCAGTCCTGCAAAGACAGCATCCTTCATAAAATCTGCCAAAATTTCAGATTGAATATTAGAGGCCACAAAATTTCCACTTGTAGAAATCAAATTATCGATACCGTCCATAAATGGAGCGGCCCAACTAAAAATCGATTGAAAAAGAAACAACATTAGAGCTGTGAAAACTAAAGGGCCACCCCATGTGGACAAAAAGAAATTATCCAAACGATGCTGACTTAACAATAAGACATCATTAGTGGGGCCATATTTTTTCGAAAGTTCATGCGCTAAAGATTTCAAACGAATAATTTCATCAGTAGAATTAAACTGTTCTAAATTAATAGCTTCATCAGTAGGAATATTTTTAAGATCACGAGAAGGAAGATTTTTATAGATCTCTTTGAGCTGAGACAACCCACTTCCTTTTTTTGCAGACACACCCACAACACTGCAGCCTAAAGCGTTGGAGAGTCCAAGCAAATCCATTTTAATTTGACCACCTACGATTTCGTCGATGACATTAACAGCAGCTATGAGAGGGCAATGAGTTTTCTTGGCCACATCTACAAGTTGGAGAAGCAGATACAATGAGCGTTCAAGACGAGTGGCATCTAGGACACAAATAACCGCTCGAGTTTTAGGATTCAAAACTGCTGATTTAAATCCATCAATAGCGACTCGCTCATCAATGGTCAGCGGTTTCAAGGAGTAAGTTCCAGGAAAATCCTGAAAAAGCAGCCCATCGGATTGACCACTTCTAATTTCAACAGTGACCCCAGGAAAATTGGCCACTTTTTGGTTCATTCCAGTGAGTCGATTAAAAAGAAGTGTTTTACCTGAATTGGGGTTTCCAAGAATGAGAACGTTTTCCACGATAAATTTTTATTTCCTTATTTTGGAAACAATCTCCTTTGCAATTTCGGCTTCCATAGAAAACACAGAACCACAAATAAGATAAACATGGGGGGCTCCAAAAGGAGGGGTCTTTAAACATCTAACAAACTCACCTTCTCTAAAACCAAGCTCGCGAAGCCGAGTGGCGTTGGCAGAATTTATATTAGAAGATAGAGACAAAATCTGTGCTTCTTGATTGGTTTTTAAGTCGAGCAAAGTGCAGGAATTTTCCATAAAAGCTAGGCTATTAATTAATACAGCCCGCTTGTCTGTCAAAACAAAAGCTTTAAAAATGAGAATAATTACCATTTTTCCTTTCACAAAGCATGATCCCTGTCATATATTGCGCCCGTGATCAAAAAAAAGGCTAAAAAAACATCAACTCAATCTAGGCCTCCAGTAGGGACTGAAGACCATCTTGAGGTGCTGCCTTGTGGTCGGAGAATAAGCGGAGAACTGACTTGCGGTGATCGCAGCGACGTAATTATTGAGAAAAATCGAGAACGACTCTCAAGACATAGTGCCGAAAACAAACTCAACGCTTCAGACACTCGCGATAAAATTCTTGAAATAGTCCTACAACAAAAAAAGCATTTCTCGATTCAAGACCTAGTAAAACTCGTGCGCGACGATCACGCAGAAATTGGTTTTGCCACCATTTATCGAAATGTAGCTCTTTTCTTAGAGGCCGGAATACTAATCGAGGCTTTTAGTAATTCTAAAGGCATAACTTTCTATGAACTGAATCGCGAAGTTGAGCATGATCACGTCCAATGCTTAGACTGCAATAAGATTTTTGAATTTCGATTACCTAAACTCGATCTACAAGTCCGCAGAACAGTAGCCAACTTAGCTTTTTGCGAACCGGTGACTCGAAATGTTGTATACGCCCATTGCGAACTCATTAAAAATAAAAATTTATAGAAATTATTTAAGCAAATTCCTTGTAATTAAAACCCAATTCACAAAGAGTTGTTCCCGCCTCAGTTCTCCAAACCACTTCTGCCCTTATAGGCGATAACTTTCCAACAGAAATTTCACAAACATCACCCTTTTGTAGAGGAACTAATGATAAAAACGCCACCCGACATCCACTATGAGATTCATTAACCACTAAACCTACATTGTATTGAGAATTTACAGATGCAACAGCAAGAGTATTTGGGTCTGGTATAAACCGAGTTTTTTTACGCAGTTCTTTAGTTGTCATAACTTTAGTGAAGCATATTTTAAGCCATTATTTTATACTTTTTTTTGACGAAATTATGAACTAACGCAATACCTCAAAGCCTAATGCTAGGTTAGTCTAAAAAACTATGAACACTCTTAAGTTAATAATCTGGGCAGGTGTATTGATTTGGACGACTTCCACTCTAGCCCTAAAAGAATCTGTTTATGTTGGCGAAGCCAAGCACAAAGATAAGTTAGTCTACAGAGAATTTCACTATTTAAAACACGACTCCAAAGGCAAGCTCCTCAGCGCCAGAACTGAATATAAAAATCCAGAAGGCAAACTACTTTCAACACTAGATTCAGATTTCACCACAAACTTAACAGCTCCAGCCCATGTTCAAATTGATAATATCAGCGAAACCCAATACGGCATTCGATATGTGAACAATCAGCTCACCATGTTCAATCAAGAAAAGGATAAATCTGAAAAAATAAAAATAGTTCAGAACTCGAATAACGATGGTGTTTTAGTGGGTTGCCAAGGTCTTAACTATTTTGTTTTAGAAAACTTTGATCTAATAAAATCAAAAAAGAAACTACCCATTAGCTTTTTAATTCCGGGCAACTTAGACAGTTTTAATTTCGATCTCAAACTCGTAAAAGAATATGAGAATGGTGAAATCGATTTAGAACTCTCGATTCATAGTTTTTGGCTAAAACTTTTTGCACCCAAACTTTTCGTAAAATACGATCGCAACAAACAAAGATTACTTTACTACAAGGGTCTCTCCAACATTCGCGATGAAAACGGCAATTTTCAGGATGTAGAAATTGAATATAAATACGATACTTAATAAGATTGAAAACCATCACAATCGCCTTTCTGATTTAAAGGCTATTTGGTTTCCCTTTGTATTTCTTAAACCTAAACCAGAAAATCCGCTGAGCTGGAACAGAATTATCGTTATGAGCCTTAGCTTTGGACTTTATTATGTTGCCTTAAGAATCCTAAAACGATTAGTCCTGAGTGAAGCTATTCCCACATCACAAATCATAAGCTGGGGCCAAGAAGGATTTTTCGGATTTCTATTTTGGTTCTCTTTGGTCACAAGATACTTCTGGAATCGTAGAGCAGGAAGATTAAAGAATTATTAAATCTTTGCTGCTTAGGTTGCGCTCTTCGCTCGCGACGAACGCTCGCTCGGTGCTCACCCTTTTGCGCATCAAAGCTTGCCTCAAGGGCAATCTTTGCCGCGCAAAAATGGTGCCCGCGGACATACTCTGGTCGAACCAACGATATTAACCCGAGAGTACGGGGTTCAGTGGCGTAGAACGGAAATCAGCCTTTGCGAGCTGGCAAAACTACGCAAAGGCGGATGGTCAATCAAGCAGATGGCGACTCACTATGGGGTTTGCTCTACCAGTATTGAAGTGCGAATTCGCGAGCTTAAAAAGAAAGGCCTTCTATGAGAATGATTTCTCTAAAGCGGCAATTTGGCGAATAACGGCTTCAAATGCGTCCGAAAATTTAGGCGCTTTGGAAATTGAAGCAACAGCACTTTGCCATCCTCGCTCTAGCGTCTTTGTGTCGATGCTTCTAATTGCAGTTGAAAATTTTTCAGGCAATTCTGTTCCTCTGTGCTCAAAACTACGTTTCAATGCTTTTCCTAACGTTACGGCATCTGCTTTTGGAAGAAAAATTGCAAGATCGTGAATATCCTTTGAGCGCGAGTTGATATTCCCATGAGAAATTAAGGCATGAAGTTTTTCAGCAACAATTGTTTCAACAGGATAAATTGACCAAGCAATGTCCTCATTCCCCATAAGCAAAGAAGGCAATTCCATTTTCACTGGGCTTGGGGTCACAGGATCTCCGATCCCCAGATCAAAATGTACGATCTGTGCTCGGGTCATGTTTTTTAGTAGTTCCCCAATCCCCGCACGATAAATCTGGCGAATCCCACCGTATTCTCCTTGTGTTGCAAGATCTATTTGATCTTCAAAGCGAAACCAAACTCCATCATCTAAATTTGATTCAGCTTTTTCTTTAACAAGCTTTAGCGTGGATTCAATATCTGCTTTTATGAGCAATGCATCTAAGTCCACTGTATATCGGTAGGATTCATAAACTCGAAGCCCCACAAAACCGCCTTTGAATACAAGGCGCTGACTAAGTGATTTGTCGCTCACAAGTCTTGCTACCAAGCGTTCAATCATAAATGCAGTCTGCAAATTCTGAAACTGCACGCCTAGTTTTTCACTAAGATCTACGAGCTTTTGTCTGACAGAACTTCCTTTGGATTTTGTAGTCATGGGGCAATCACCTGTAAGTATTTTGCAAGTACCGATTGAAGACCGAGCTCTCTTGCAGCTTTGCTCAATTTCATAATATTTGTTTGCTTTTTTGCAAAGCCAACGCGCGCGGCTTTAATGGCTGTGTGTTCGCCAACTTTTGTAATAAACTTTAGACCTTCAAGAATAGCTCGCTCTACAGAGACTATACGATAGCCATTTTTATTTAGGATTTCTCGGTCAAGCCTTACTTTTGTGCGTATAAGTTTATAACCCCTCTCTTTGGACTTTTTCTCAGGCGGTACCAGCACCCAATCCTGCCCCGGAACCTGTTCAGCTAGATTGTAATGAAAGAGCGCCGAGAGGCCGCCTATCGCGGATTTTGGACCAAATTTAGCGCAAGCAATTTGATAGCCCACTCCATGGTCTATATTTGCTTTTGGATGTAGATACATTCCGCGAGCTATGCGCTTAAGTTTCTTAGCTGCAACTAGTTTTGATACAGATTGCTGGCTTAATCCCAATCTTCGAGCCTGTTTCAGGCTGAAAATACCCATTTTTGTAAGCTGTGACTCTAGCTGCTTGTCCATCTCTTTTTATATGGTCGGGTGAAAAGCGACATTTATCAAGTAAAAATGTCGCTTTTCACCCGATAGGGCTCTAAGAGGATAGGCAAAACAAACGCACTTTAGAGAGCCAGCAAAGCGCTGGCTTATGAGTTGAGAGTCAAAAAATTGATGGGCTGTAGAGAATTCAGAGCCCCGGGAAGCTGTCACAGATGAGCGACTGCGCATTGGATGCAAGCCAAGCCGCCCCCTACACCTTTTTAGGCATGGCGAAGCCGCCTGATCGAATTTTGTCGTTTAATTAGTTAACTTGCACAACAGCTCAATGACTTTATATCTTTATCAAAAGTCTGTGCAGCGAGTTTTACCGCCTCACCGAGTGTTAGGTAGGGGTGTAACTCTTTGGCAATTTCCGATATGGGGATTTGATATTTTATCATTAGACTAAGCTCCATTAACAGTTCAGCCCCTTCTGGAGCGATTATACGAGCACCGATGAGTCGATCAGTGCCTGTTTTTCTTAGGAGTTTAATAAAGCCTCTTGTATCTCTTGCGGCAATTGCACGGGGGACATTATCAAGTTCTAAAATAGAAATGTCGTATTCGATCCCTTGAGCCTTTGCTTGCGACTCGTTGAGGCCAATTCCAGAGATTTGCGGATCAGAAAATATAACCCAAGGAATAACGTCGTAATTAGACTTTCGAGAGTTACCCGTAAATGCATTTTCAGCAGCAAGATTGCCCTCATAAGCCGCAACATAGACCAGTGCTGGAGTTGAGAGGACGTCGCCTGCGGCATATATATTCTCAATATTTGTCTGGCCAAACTCGTTTACAACAATGCTTCCATCGGTGGACGTATCCACTCCGACCGATTCAAGGGATAGGCTGTTTGTATTGGGTTTTCTTCCTGTAGCAATCAATATCTTGGAAAAATGTCTTGAAAACGATTCCTCACTTCTTGATAGTTGGACCGCGACCTTGTTACTTGACACTTTTATTTCCTCAATAGAAGTATGATTTAAAATCTCTATTCCTTCAGAACGAAGGTAATTGGTCATCCAGCGAGAGATGTCATTATCTTCTTGAAATAAAAGTTCACTTCTTTGGATGATAGTAACTTTTGAACCAAGTCTAGAAAACATTTGCGCAATCTCAAGCGCGATATATCCGCCACCAACGACAGCTAGAGTTTCTGGCAATTCTTTTAGCTCAAAAGCCGTTTTGCTTGTCAAGTAAGGGACGTCCCTTATTCCTGCGATTGAAGGAATGACAGCATCACTTCCTGTTGAAATAAGTATTTTGTCAGCGCTAATTGCCTGGCTGTTCACGGTTAAGTGATGTGGGCCGTTGAATTTTGCTGCTCCGCTAAGAAGTTTAATATTTTTGTTCTTATCTAGTACTGATTGATATTTTCCGGCCTGAAGACTTTTGACGAGCTGCTCTTTTTCTTCAATTAACTTTTTGAAATCTATTTCAACTTTGGTGTTTGATATCCCTTTGAAGTGCATATTCTCTGCTTTAAATTTTGCCTCAGCAGCTCGGATTAATGTCTTAGATGGCACGCAGCCAAAATTAACACAGGTTCCCCCAAGCGAAGATTTTTCGATCATCACAACAGACTTTCCCAGTTCAGTCGCTTTGATGGCGGCAGCAAAAGCCGCAGACCCACTGCCAATAATGGCAAAATCGAAATCATATTTATGGGGCTTAAAGCAATCCATGCATTACCCCTTGTCACATTGCAATTGCGTTGCTTTATAACCTATTGAGTCGATCTTTTTCTTTATGGCATTCGAATTTGTTTTTGTGTCGTTAAATTGAACTTCGGCTTTTTTTTCTTCGAGTGATACTTTTATACTCTCAATTCCATCTAGTTTTTTAATTGCAGCTTTTGTAGTGACCGTGCAAGCTGCGCATGTCATCCCTTCGACATTAAAGCAGGCTTTTTGCGTGTCGGCGAAAACCGACTGGATGCTAGTCGAAACGAAAAAAATTAAAAATAACTTATTCATAATACAAACCCTCTTTTAATTAGAATATCCATGCAACAATATACGGCGACACCAAACCAACAATGGCAATTACGAGGCCAACCCAGTAGGCGACCAACATTTTTCGATATTTTTTTGGATCTGAGCAGATTGATCCAGGCTCACAGACTTTTCGCTTTTTATATAAGGTGTATCCAGCAAAGCTAAAGATACCTATTACCAAAAAAATAAGTGGGCCTCTAATCACATCAAACTTGGCGAAAGCTGCGGCTCCAGAGACTCCAAGAATAGTGAGAAAGAGTGGACCAATGCAACATAGCGAGGCAAGCAGTCCGGCAACAACCCCAGTGCCAATGAATAATCCTGTTCTATTTTCAATCGGTTGTTGATTCTTTATTTTGACTTCATACTCCATGTATTAGATTCTAAGCTATGTAGTATACTACCAAGTCAAGGGGTTCGGATGAAAACAAAAGATATTGTAGAAAAGGCCGGTATCGACAGAGAAACATTAAGGTTTTATGAATCGAAGGGGCTCCTACCGGATTTGAATCGTACTGAGTCCGGATATCGAGTTTATCCTGACAGCACAGTTGAGCGTATTGGCTTCATTCAAACGGCCAAGAGCGCCGGTTTCACCTTAAAGGAAATTAAAGAGCTACTCGATTTGCAGCAAAGGCGAGGTCCATGTCGAGTCAGCCGTGATTTAGCTAAAATAAAAAAAGACGAAGTGGCACAAAAAATTACAGCTCTTAAAAAGATGGATAAGATTTTGAGCCGGTTTATTTTTGAATGTGAGAAAAATGGATCAGAGGGCCTAAAAAAAACCTGCCATTTTTCATTTTAAATTATTGTTAATCTAGCGAATTAAAATTTCAATCTAGATAAAGCACGAGAAAGACCAAGCGCAACGGCAAGTCCTAAAAGTCCACCTGCAATCCAAAACACGACAAACGGTCTTAGAGAGTCGTCTAAGAGTTGAACAAGCAAAAGCGGTGCCTGAGACAAGTAGGCTATGCCCAACACTTTGGCGAAGTCCTTTGAGTCTCCTGCCTTCAATGTTCGAGCCACGATTAAAAAAGACAACACACCTCCAAGAACAGTCATCAGAAGTCCACAAAGGAACATACAAATTTGCATTCCTCCCCAGCTCATGAACAAATGAGTCAGCGATTCAAAGGGTGACCATGAAAAAGGCGTTTCAAGAAAAACAAAAGACGGGCAAATCAGAATCTGAATAACAGTGAGAACTGTCATAGATATGAGAATTTTTGCAAGTATCCAAGGGCTCAGATATCCAGGTACCTCAAGTCGAGGTTGTGGCAGATAGTAAAGATAAAAACCCACGGTTAAACACAGCCACCAAAAACCCATGGCAAGTTTCCACGTAAAGCTTAATTCTTCTCTGAACATAAAGTAGAGAGGGCACGACAATAGCAGAGTCGTTAGAGTCGAAAGCAGCAACACCTTTCCCAAGCGAAGGGATTTAGGCTTTTTCTCTTCCTTAAGGGCGCCGGAAATGGCGTTTAAAAGAGGATAGGCAAAACAAACGCACTTTAGAGAGCCAGCAAAGCGCTGGCTTATGAGTTGAGAGTCAAAAAATTGATGGGCTGTAGAGAATTCAGAGCCCCGGGAAGCTGTCACAGATGAGCGACTGCGCATTGGATGCAAGCCAAGCCGCCCCCTACACCTTTTTAGGCATGGCGAAGCCGCCTGATCTAGATCAGTTAATTTGGGAGTACTCGTTATATTGTGAGGACTGATCCCAGAACCCCTCTTGTCTTGGGACTTTGCTTGGAGAGATGGGCGGGGCTCTGGCTGGCAGCCCTAGGTGTGTGAGGATTTTCACCACTACCTCCTGTTTCATAACAGCTGAGATGGCCTTCATGTCCCCACCGCAGTGCTCGCAGTTAGCCATGTCTAGGGCAAAGATCCGAGATAAGAGCTTGGCCCATGATATGCGTTTTTGATTTGCACGGTTATCGGCATGGGAATCCTCAACTTCGAGGCTTTTATCCATGTCGCACCATTCTTGTGTTTTTTCTTCCACAATCTGCGCGGGCACTACGAATTTTCTGAATTTGGAGTGTGGAGCAAGAATTCCGTGAAACCTTGTGAGGTGGATTCGGGGAGGTGGCACCAATGCTGATAACTTTTCAAGAAATTCAA
>JAGOVF010000126.1 GCA_018060885.1 Oligoflexales bacterium
GGCCAATATTAGGCCGTAGGCCATAGCCGTCCTCTGTTTGCACATTGACACCAGGGACAAAACGTATCGCGTCTTCAATACTAGTTTGTCTATATTTTATAATTTCTTGTGATGAGATTTTATTTGCGGAACCAGGTGACAAAAATTCTTCTTCTGTTTCGAAAATATAAATTGTATCGATCTTCGCTTGAGACTGAGCAATTTCAGATTTCAGTTGTGCTTCTTGCGCAATCAAGATTTTCGCCGAAGTAAAATTTGCTGCTAGTAGACATTTAATTACAAACAAAAGAAAAAACTTATTTGCTCTCATAGTGATAATTTCCTAAAAAAGTTGACAGACCTCATTGAATGTGGAATATAGCATAATATGATTTTGATAATCAATATCAAAATACCCCAAATAACTTTTTATTTTAGGATAATATTATGAAATTATTAGAGAAAATTTTTTACTGGCACACAAGTTTCTTAAGCATCAGCGGATTGGCATTCGGAAATGCCGGAACAAGCGCGTATGACCAAGCGGTCCAAACTTTAAATTCTGCTCCTACTACTATTAGCAGCATTCTTCAAAACACTCCAGAAATCTACGAATATAGTAGTCGTTTCGATGGCAAGAGCAGTGTTGCTTACAAAGGACAAATCTTTCGTTGGGTTCTAATGAACGATTTTAAATCTTTTATCGCTCAACAAAGCCGTGGTCAGTACCCAGGATCTAAAGAAGAAGCCAAAGAAAGTCTGGAAAGTTTCCTTCTCTATAGATTTGACAATGACAGTTCGGCTCCAGGTGTTATTAGTGGGATATCTGAATTCCAAGTTACTGCAAAAGATATTCTAGGAACCTCAATGCAAATTTCTGAAGGTTTCATTTATGATGAAATTCAATCCCCAGGTTCACAGTTGCTTGATAAGCTAGCAGGAAACGACAATCCATTACGTCTCAACGGATTAAAAGGTTGGGCTTCTGGAACTGTTTTTGGAGTTAATTTAATTCAGATAGATTTAGATGGTAAAAAAGACTCTTTTTTTGAACCAGAAGATTTTATTGCTGCTTGGATTGATGTACTGGCGCAAGAAATGAGTACAGGTCAAGGATTCGAAGTTCCTAACGGCAGCTTAAGCAAACAAGTCGTTACTGAAGCTTATGTTACTAAGACTGGAATCGATGTTGCTGAACTTTTACAAAAATTTATGTTTAGCAGCATAGCATTCTCTCAAGCTCTTGAAGACTATCTAAATCCAAACAAAGGTTTGCTTGTCGATAATACCCAAGCGCAAAAGCCGGAAGTTAATTATACCGCACTAGAACATCATTGGGATGAAGGTTTTGGCTACTTCGGTGCTGCGCAAGATTATTTAAAATACACGAGCAAACAGATCAATGCTCAAGAATCAATTGATACAAACAAAGATGGCAAAATTAGCTTACTTAGTGAAAAAAACTTTACGCACGCAAGAAACGCTGGTCGTTTTGATGTTAGCGCAGTTGTTCCAACAAATTTCGCCAATGACATTATGAGTCATTTTTTAATGGGTAGACATCTCATGACTCAACGTCCAAGTGAATACCAAAAATATGTCAACGCATGCGCAGCAATCATCGCCAATCGCTGGGAAGCAACAATTGCAGCGACAAGTATTCACTATATTAAAAACCTGAGCTCTGCACTTAACACTTACAATACTCCTAATTACAGCTTTAAAAACATTGCAAAATTTTGGTCTGAACTTAAAGGCTTCTCCTTGGCATTCCAATTTAACCCAAATTCAAGCATCAATAACAGTGATTTTGAACTCTTTCATCGCTTAATAGGTGACAGCCCGAAAATTCCTGGAATCCATAGTGATGCTGAGCTGGAAAAATACAAAATTGATTTATTAGAAGCTAAAAACATGTTGCAACGCAGTTTCAATTTCGATCCTCAAAACGTTGCAGTTTGGTAATAATTTTATTTATATAAGTCTGGAGTATCGTCATGAAAGCACAGCTATTTCTCATTTTCTGTTATTGCTATTTAGTCACTGGATGTGAGTCCTATGATAAAAACAAGCCACAAGCTCCCGCTGAAGGCAAGAAAGACTTGCCACTCAATTCGGGAAAAACTTCTGAATCAGAAGAAGAGACAGAAAATGAAACTATTAATGACGGTACTCCAACAAATCCTGAAAATGAAGGTCAAAGTACCGTAGATGGTAATGACTGGGGAATGCCAGAACTCCTTAAAAGCCTCGTTTTTAACGTAATTTGGCCGAATATTGACTCATATCAGAAAGAACTCGAAAAACTAAAAGTAATCAGTGCAGAATTTTGTGCAAATACAGATGACTTAAGCTTAGAAAAAGCTCAGGAACAATGGCGAAAAACAATGTATGCTTGGCAAAAAATAGAAATTCATAAAGTCCGTTCAGAAAGCGAGGACTTCTCCGCGTTAAGCCTTAGTCATCTTATCTATCATTTTAATTTGCGAGCCTCTCCCTATTTTGTATTTGATGAAGCCATGAAGGTCTTTGCAGGAGCGGGATTTAACGCTACTAAACATAATAGCAATGGCCTAGATGCGATGGAAGTCTTGTTGTTTGATCACGATCCAGGCCCAGAATGCTCTGATATATTTAAGCGCTTGCCAAGCTCTTATACCAATGCCTCCCTTGAAACTCAATCTAAAGCTAAATGTAAATATATAAATCTAGTTATGGAAGACTTACAAAATAATACACAAAAATTAGTTAATAGTTTGGACCCCAGCAAAAGTAATTTTCTAAAAAATTTCGCAGAAAGCAGCAATCCTAAAAATTCTATGCAATCCCTTTTCGAAGATATGTATAGTATCGAAACTTCTGTGAAAGATGTAAAACTTGGAATTCCGACTGGTTCTGTCATTTCCCCAACCTGCAACAAACCACCTTGTCCTTGCAGGGTAGAGCATATCTATTCAAAGTCCTCAAGTGAAAGCATAGATGCTAACATGGAAAGTTTTTCTGAGTTATTAAGAGGGGCTTCTAGTTCGGCCAACAGCGATTCTTTATATCCTGTATATGGAATTAATGACTATTTGCGAAAAAAGAATCAAACGAGCCTGGCTCATGAGCTTGAGTTGAGTATTCAAGATGTTAAAAGTGATTTATCTGAATTGCAGCCAACGAATTTATTTCGCGAGGTTGCAAAGCTTTCTATTGGCGGGTGTACAAGCTTTGAAAACTCAGACAAACTAGTCTGTCGACTATTTAATAATGTTAAAAAAATAACAGATATAATAAAACTCGGTGAAAGCTCAGGTGAAAAAAGTGAATTTTTAAAGACACTCGAGGTCGACCTGCCTACTAGAGCTAGTGGTGATAGTGATTAATTAGCATCATAAACTAAACACATTGCTAGATTAAAAATAATTATTCTGAAATAATAAGCTCCTTTATTGCATATAAAGGAGTCCTCCTTGTCTAGTCATAACAATACAAATAAAAATCCGTATATACCTCGTACTCGCATAGCTGTAATGAGTCGTCCCATACTTGACTTTCTTGCTATCGAGTCTGCGGGTGGTTTTATACTTCTTTTCTGCACTGTTATTGCACTAGTATTAGCTAATTCTCCTTTTGCTGAAAGTTTTGATCATTTTTGGCATACAAATATTGCATTTACTATCGGCGAAAACACACTGAGCCATTCACTCGCTCATTGGATTAATGATGGTTTGATGGCGATTTTTTTCTTTGTTGTCGGCCTCGAAATTAAACGAGAATTGGTATCGGGAGAGCTGAAGGATCCTAAAGCAGCTGCATTGCCAGCAATAGCGGCTCTTGGTGGTATGATCGCGCCCGCAATTATTTACACGTTAGCTTTGGGAGACAATCCAGGAAAGTCGGGTTGGGGAATACCAATGGCGACAGATATCGCATTTGTGGTTGGTTTTTTGTCTTTATTAGGAAATCGAGTTCCGCACGGCTTAAAGATATTTTTACTTTCTCTCGCAATTATAGATGACCTTGGCGCTGTTTTGGTCATTGCAATTTTTTACAGCTCAGACTTATCTTTTAGCGCTTTAATGCTAGGTGCTTTGGGATTAATGACTATTTTGTTTCTAAATAAAATTGGGGTCCGCAGAATATTAGTTTATGTATTAGTTGGTTTTCTAGTTTGGCTTGCATTTCTCTTTTCAGGAGTTCACTCAACTATAGCAGGTGTTATTTTAGGTCTTTTAACACCTTCGAATGCTTGGATTGGGGACCAAAGTTTAAAAGAAGTCATTAGCAATACCTTTGATCGGCTTAAAGCTAAGTTTAGTAGAGAAGAGTTTAATTCAAGTATTAATGAAATGATTTTTGTATCGCGGGAAGCAATTTCACCACTAGATCGTTTAGTACATGACCTACATCCTTGGGTGGCATTTTTTATTATGCCGCTTTTTGCGCTTGCAAATGCTGGTGTGACTATTGAAATGAGTGCAATTTCTTCAACGTTATCACACGCTGTAACCTACGGCCTGTTGTTCGGTAAACCTATCGGCATAGTTTTATTTTCTTGGTTGGCAATCAAGATATTTAAAGCAAAGTTACCCACGGGTGTAAATTGGCCGACTATGATTGGCGCCGGCTGCCTAGGGGGTATCGGCTTCACCATGTCTATCTTTATTGCAAATTTGGCTTTGGACAGCAATCTACTAGACGATGGCAAAGTTGGCACCTTGATAGGTTCATCACTAAGCGCTATAATTGGGTTGGCGATACTTTATTTTGCGCTACCAAAAGCAAATGCGCAAAAATCGTGAACTAAAAGAATAGAGAATTAAATGAGCGCAAATAAAATTTTTGCACTAATAGAACTATTCTTAGCTCTATTAGTCGCAAGCCATGCGCTTCTTTACAAACGCGACACACGATCATCGACTTTTTGGATTCTGCTTATTTTATTGTTATCTTGGGTAGGTATGATTTTTTATGCCCTCTTTGGTATCAATCGCATTAGAGTACTTGCAACTCATTACACAACTGGAGCTGATAGTTTTAGAACAATTCTAAGGCCACCTAATATAAAAGAACCCTTAGCACTGGAGAAAATAAACGGAACTTTTCAAGCGGCAGATTCAATAGATATTCTTGAAAATGGCGATCAATGTTATCCAGCAATGCTTCAACATATTGAAAATGCTTTCCATGAGATTCTTTTATCATCCTATATTTTTGATAATGACAGTATAGGAAAACAATTTGTTTCTGCGTTACAAAAAGCTCAAAATCGAGGCGTAAATGTTTACGTACTCATAGACGGCGTCGGTAAGCTATATAGTATACCTACAATTACCAGCCTATTAAAAAATGCAAATTTAAACTTCGCCGTATTTCTACCGACTTTAGCTCCTTGGTCTTTACGATTTCTTAATTTACGAAATCATAGAAAACTCCTTATCATCGATCGCCAGGCCGCATTTTTAGGTGGCATGAATATACGACGAAGCCACGTGCTTGCAGAAAAAACAAAAAGCCCTGTAAGAGATGTGCATTTTTTACTAAAAGGAACTGAACTCGATAAATTTATAGATACTTTTGCTTCGGATTGGCGCTTTGCAACAAATGGCGGAGAATTAAGGCCAATAGCTGAAAAAATTGAACGTATTCCACAAATAAACATGCGGCATATTAGGTGTCGCATCTTACCAGACGGACCTAACCTCAACCATCCTAAACTCGCTCTGACCTTACTGGTAAAAATATCCGAAGCTCAGAAACAATTGCGAATAGTTACTCCTTATTTTTTGCCTGATCGCATCTTTATTATGGCACTTGCTACAGCAGCTCTGCGCGGAGTAAATGTAACTATTTTGTTACCGCAAAAAAACAATCTGCCATGGGTAAAATGGGCAATGGCAGGACAAGCTTGGCAGCTCTTGGAATATGGGATAAAGATTTACGAAAGTCCGGGAGAGTTTGACCACTCGAAGATATTCACTGCAGATTCAAATTACGCCATTGTTGGTTCAAGCAATTGGGATGCACGTAGTTTAAGACTTAATTTTGAGATCAATATGGAAGTTTATAACGACGAATTTGCCCAGCGGCTCAATCACCTTATCGACCATCGATTAGAGAAAAGCCGAGAAATCAACCTTGCTGCGGTCAACTCTCGGCGTCTTCTCACACGCTTGCGCGATAATAGCGCGCGTTTGTTTTTACCAATATTATAAATTTCTATTTTGCTAGTGCCGTAAAGAAAAAGCTACCTTCTCTCTCTACCCTTAATATTGATTTGTTCGATGCTTTTAATTGCTGCTGAAATTCAGCGCGCGATTTAATGAGTCGATTATTGACGCTAAGAATCAAATCACCCACTCTAAGCTGCGCTCTATTTGCCGGCGACCCTTGTGCAACATCAGTGATAACTAGGCCTTGACGGCTACGTATATAGAATTTTTTCTTCAGACTTTCGTCAAGCTCTTGTACCATGAGACCATACTCTTTTTCTAAGCCTACACCGCCTTTGCTAGAAGCCGCTACCTGAGCACCAGGATATTCGGCTAAGCTAATCTTAGTACTTCTCTTTTTACCATCGCGGTAATATTCCAAATCGACTCGCTTGCCTGGCTTAGTTAATCCAACAATATTGATTAAAACATTGCTATCTGGTGTTGCTTTACCATCGATGGAAACAATAATATCTCCAGGCTCTAATCCTGCTTTTTGCGCTGGGCTGTCCAAACTCACTTCGGCAACTAAGCAGCCCTTGCTGTCTTTAGGTAAGCCAAAATTGCTTGCCAAGTCGGAATCCAAGGGCTGTAAGGTCACACCAATAAAGCCACGCTCTACTTTTCCTTTGCCAATGAGCTGTTCCACAACTTCTCGCACTATGTTAGATGGAACTGCAAATCCAATTCCGTTATAACCACCACTGCGAGAATATATTGCGGTATTCACGCCAATAACATGGCCGCTTGCATCGAGCAAGGGGCCGCCGCTATTTCCAGGATTGATTGCCGCATCTGTTTGAATAAAATTACCGATGCGCGTTAAATCCAAATTGCCGCGACCTTTTGCAGAAATTATTCCAAGCGAAATACTTGATTCCAAACCAAAAGGCGCACCTAACGCCAGAACTAAATCTCCCACCATGGCCGAATCCGAATCACCTAAGCTTAATTGCGTTAAGTTCTCGCGTTTATATTTTTTGTCGTTAATCTGCACTAAGGCTAGGTCTGTTGTTTCGTCTTGGCCCACGACTTTTGCGAGGTAGTTTGAGCCATTTGCAAGCTTCAAGCTAATTTCATCGGCACCGGCAATGACGTGATTGTTTGTAATGATGTAGCCTTTATCTAAATCAACTATAAATCCAGAACCCACACCGGCTGATTTTTTTTCTTGATTAGGGCGTTCGTTATTGCCATTGCCACCACGATCACGAAATTGTTCGCCAAAAAAGAATTCAAGTGGGTCGACGTAGTTAATCGTTTTTGAAATAGATACAAAAACCACTCCGTCACTAGCTTTTTTTGAGATCGCAGAAATTCCTTTTGAAATGCTATGTAACTGCG
Organism: Oligoflexales bacterium; assembly: GCA_018060885.1. GTDB lineage: Bacteria > Bdellovibrionota_B > Oligoflexia > Oligoflexales > JAGOVF01 > JAGOVF01. The sequence goes on from JAGOVF010000126.1 coordinate 7,521, forward strand.
TCACTTCGGGTGAGTCAACAATTGGACCTTTTGGTGTGGGAAGTGTGTAGGAAGACAACAACAAAGAAGCTAAAACAAGAACACTCATTCTTTTGAAATTCGATCTCAGTCCTTTAATGTTTGAAGTAAACAAGCATCATCTCCTTTTTCATTTGGTTATTTCGGGGCCAAAAATTTAAATAAAGAACTCTTACTTATAAAACTGTAGCTGCGATCATAAATACCTTAGATGAAAATTGATTAAATTCAACGAGCATTCTGTCAAGAGGATCAACTTTAGCATGTTTTTTCATTGAGTTAGGGGCTTTAAGGCACTCGACTTAAGTGCTGGTTTACTAGCCATAGAGCGCAACTAGGCGAAAAAATAAGATATTTTTTGGGTGAACCGGCACAAAATTTTCATTTGTTATTATGAGCGCTTGCCGACATAATGGCGGCCTTGCGCTTTGGAGAGATGGGTGAGCGGCTGAAACCGCACGCTTGGAAAGCGTGTTATGGGTAACACTATACGAGGGTTCGAATCCCTCTCTCTCCGCCATTCTTGCGGAACTTCACCGGATGCGGCGTCAAACTGCGAAAAAACCCTCAGTCATTTACCAAAAAGTAAACTCCTTCGCGTTTTTCTAGTTTTCCTTGCCTGCGGTGAAGTTACACAAGAATGGGCAATGATAATATTATTTAGTCAGGCGCAATTTAAATTACGACGTCCACGAAGGATGCAACATATTTTTGAGTGATAGAATATTCTAGAGGGAACTGTTTTAATATGGTTCTTTAGTTCTACTCAGAGATTAAAAATTTCTTGATAACAATCTCATCTTCTTGAAATTCGACGGGAAAGACATCAAATTCAATTCTCATTTTTTTTCCTGAATTAAAAGCCATATTTAATACATTTACGTATCCCGCATAATTTTTTGCGTTAGCATCTATAAAAAAATCCCTATATGAAAAACCCATCGTACATGAGTCATTTGTGCTTATGTGAGGACTACTTGAATTACAAGGTGCGTGCGACCCATAAATATGATTCATCAGCTCACAAGTATTTTCAAAAACCAAAGTATTCAATTCGGTTAACTGTGTCTTTATTTCCCGCAAAAAATCTAAGCGACTGGATGCAGGCTTACAATCTAATTCAAACGCAACCCCTTCTTCAACTGCGACAATATTTTTTGGATATCCCGTTTTAATTTCTGAATATGCGATACTTGAGCTCAAAACAAAACTCATTATAAAAAACTTCATAAGCTCCCTTTCTTAAAAATTTGAATTTTGAATATTATAAAGTTAATTTTTTATTTTAACAAATTATTTTAACTGCTGTCCAGTCCAAGCAGGTATGACACAAAAAATTAGATGTCCTGACTAATTAATGCTCTTGACTCCCATTCGTAGAATAAAATGAATGGCAATAAATTTAGCTCTATAAAAATTAAAAAAATGCAAATTCATAGTTTTCGATTTTTTCACGATTTTATTTTGCGCGTATAGCTTTCTGGAGTGGATGAAAATAATTAATTATTTAACGACAAATACACATTTGGAAAGCGTGTTATGGGTAACACTATACGAGGGTTCGAATCCCTCTCTCTCCGCCATTCTTGAGCAACTTCACCGGATGCTGCGTCAAACTGCGAAAAAACCCTCAGTCATTTACCAAAAAGTAAACTCCTTCGCGTTTTTCTTGTTTTCCTTGCCTGCGGTGAAGTTACACAAGATTTTTTTTCTAGACTGATTTTCTAAGTTAGAAAAATTTAATTAGCTTGTCCCCAGCTCATCCCGCTAATTTACCAATCGTAAAGATTTAGAATTTACTCTGACGCGAACAATCTTTTTTTCTTGCTCAGCCAAAAAAGTGCGCCGCTTAGTCTGGACTAGTATATTCAGAAACTTCCATAGAAATAGGTGCTGGCTTGCCTAAAAAACATTCCATCACAAATTCATTTCTTTTAAGCAAGTTTGCCACGGTAGTATTTCGACATCTTCAATCAATTGCGGTTTTTGTCCTAAATAAGCAACAATTGACCGATGTTTTTTCCCTATAAATTTTGAAAAACTTTTGAGTCCTGTGAGATCAGATTTGCCTACATTTGCTGAAGACTTTAGTTCAATCGCCCATATTTTCCCGTCGGGTTGCTCAACAATCAAATCGACTTCAGCTCCATGTTCGGTACGATAGCTCGATAGCCGATATCCTTTTATATCTCGAGAATCTAAGCTATGACGGACTTGGGTGCAAAATAAATTTTCAAACAACATCCCCTTCCGATCAGCAGTTGCATAAAAATTTCCAAGTAGAGCATTGAGGACTCCATTATCAAAAAAGAAATATCTCGGGTGTTGTACAAGTCGCTTCCTGTTACTCTTGGCAAACGCGTCAAGAGAATGGACGATTAATGTATCCTGCAAGATTTCGAAATAGCGGCGCGCAGTTTGAGGGTTGATTTGAGCTTCGTTAGCCAGCTTATTGAAGTCGAGAAACTGCGTCGAAGTTACTGCAGAAATCTGCAGAAATCTGGTAAAACCCTCGATATTTCGAGTCAGAGCTTCAGATTTTATCTCTTCTTGAAGATAAATTGCACTGTAAGACTCAAGTGTCTTTTGTCGATCGTACTCGTCATCTTCTGAATAAATTCCTGGTAAAGTACCTGTTGCCAATGCGCGATCCGTATTCAATTCAAAGTTCAATTCGCTAGCCACGAGAGGCGTCATGAAAAACATATGAATTCTACCGGGCAAAAAATTTGCTTGGCCGCGCCGCAGCTTCCTTGCACTGGATCCCGTTAAGAAAAATTTTACATCGTGTTTTTTTTCATCAATTATAGCCTGTACTGTAT
>JAGOVF010000127.1 GCA_018060885.1 Oligoflexales bacterium
ATTGTCTACGACATCTAAGCTGCCGCTCATTTCAACCGCAAGCTTTCGCGAAATTACTAAACCTAGCCCCGTACCTTTGCCGCTTCCTTTGGTTGTAAAAAATGGATAAAACAATCTATGTCGAATACTTTTAGCAATACCAGGCCCGTTGTCATCGACGTCAATTACAACTTGGCCAGAATCGATTTTTTTTCTGACTGTAATAGTTGCATCTGGTCGACCTTGCAAGGCATCTCGCGCATTAATAAACAAATTCATCAATATTTGTTGCAGGCGACCATAAGTACCACGAACTAAAACATCTAAGTTTCCAGGCTCGTAAACAATTCGTATTTGATCATTAGAAAATATTCCATCCACCATTTTAATCGTGTCATAAATACATCTGTGTACTGATACGCGTTCGTTGAGCTCTGTATCAAAACGAGCAAAGGTTCTAAATCCACGCACAATGTCTTTAATGCGTTCACTTGCCATTACGATCGTATCGACTCTTTTTCCGACACTTAGGCAATTTGCTGTTTCGCTAGCAAGTTCTTTTTTAATCGCTGCTAGATTACCTAGCACAATTGTTAAGGGATTATTGATCTCGTGACCAATGCCTGCAGCTAATTCTCCGATGGTAGCAAGTTTCGATGTGATACTAACTTGAGCCTGAGCTTCTTTTAGACTCGTAATATCGCTTGCAATGAGCACATACCCATTATCCTCAATCGCATTTAGAGCATTTGAAAACCAAAGTATGCCGCTAGGTCCATCATAAGAGACTTCCCATCTCTGAATTTTTTGAGATTCTTGACAAAGATTTAGATACTTTTCTGTTATCTTTGCCTGATCGGGAGTAAAAAAATCGAGAACATGCTTTCCAAGCACCTCTTCCATAGGCATTAGATCGCTTCTGTTAACAAATTCAATTCTGAATTCCTTATTTAACAACAATACGTAGCCAGGCACACCTTCGAGTACAGCACCTAGACGACGCTGCGCTTCCCGTTCAGCACTGCGTTCAATACCGGTGATTGCTAAAATTTCAGAATTTTTAAAAATTCCACGCTGCAAGTGCATATCTACGGGATAACATTTTCCATCTTTACTACAAAGACGAGAATGTAAAAAAACTGCATCTTTCGTGCCTTTTTTAAGTTCCATGATGGCATTTTTAAATTCTTTTTTTTCAGTATCATGCATCAATTCAGAAAAATCTAATTTAGACAATTCTGATTCAGTATAAGCAAGGCGATCATTGGATCTACGGTTGAGATAGCGGATTTTTAGCTCGGGGTCACTGAGTATAAAGACGTCGCTGATGGACTCATCGATGAGTTCGCCGAGAGTTTTTAGATCAGCGCTTTTTTCCTCATAGGGGCTAAGATCTCGAATGACTCCGACAAACTGCGGCCCGAGCTGAGTTTCATGCTTAGAAATAGATAAAAAGATTGGAAATATCGTTCCGTCTTTTTTTTGTGCGCTTAATTTTCTGCCAACACCAATAATCGTTGATACCCCCGTTTCGCGATGTCGCTGCATATACGAATCATGATGCCCTTTTTGAGGCTCGGGCATGAGTATTGAAACGTTCTTTCCTATGAGCTCATGCCTCTCGTAACCGAAAGTTGTACACGTCGAAGGATTAGCTTCTAAGATTATTCCTGCCTTATCGATAAACACGACAGACTCGGGGAGCTCTTCGAGAAATTTTGTAAAGATTATATCCATTGCCGTATTATAATACGCTAATTAAAAAATTTCCAGACAGGTCTCAAATTAAGCGTTAAGCTCGATTTGTATTTTTTTGAGTACATTTATTAGAATTCAGTGAGATTAAAGATTTCTAATTCAGTATATTTATATTCCTAGTAAAAAGTAAAAAGGCGTACTATAATACGCTCAATTGTATGGTTTTTGGTGTAAAGTTCATCTATATATGACAAGTCAATCCGGACAATATTTACTAAACGCACTTTAAATGTGTGTTCTTTAACTTTTACTACGTGTAAATCAAAAAGGTATGAATTTGAAATCTGAATGGACAAGTAGAACTCTCGCAACAAACCTTAAGCACTATCGCAGCGAACTAGCTTTTTCACAAAAAGAGGTCGCTACTCAGGCTCAAGTAAGCTACCGCCTTGTTCAAGAGCTCGAAGCCGCTTCTGGCAATCCCACCTTGGCAACATTACTTCAAATCGCTACTCTTTTTAAAGTTACTGTTAATACGCTTATGGAGCTGCGATTCTTGCGTCTACAAAGCGATGACGGAGATTTTATTGAGCGCTACAAATCGGAATTCAGATCCGCAAGGGTTGCTGTCGGTCTTCGCAGTTTGGACGGAGTCGTAATATGGGGAAATGCTAAATTTTCACAAATACACGGTCGTGGACAATGCTTTGATAAGGGGCCGGTTGACGTACTTGATTTTTTTTCCGGAGAGTCCCGCGGAGTACTCAGACACCAACTTTCTACTGAGCGAAATGGCTACGCAGTGCCTTACACGCTTACCTACGACAGATCAAACAACGATCGACTCTTTGCGCGGTGTTATCCAACATTGATATTACCGCACAAAGGTCGGGTTGCAGCATTTACTTCTGTCTATCAAATAGCGATGTCAGAGGACTGCACTCAGAATTATTATGAATACTGCAATCATCTGCTTAAGGCAGCATTTCCAGATTAACACCTAAATTGAATAATAATCTCAAATTAGCTTTTTTATTACTTCACTTTCACTTCTGGATAGTCTTCTAAATAGCTCTCGCCCTTTGCACCGTAGTAAGTAACTTTTCGATCGATGAAATCAGCCTCATAGCCGACAACACCCGAGTTCCATGCTGCCAGAAGAAAATCAGGGAACGTAGAGCTACCATTTTGGTCATTTCTAATTTTTGTTTCCGTTTCAGTAAGGGTATTTCCTTCCTTCCTTCAATAGCGTTACAAGTATAAGTTAAGCCAATTCGAAAAAATTATTTGAAAATTTCTTAACTGAAAAAAGTCAGGATGTTGTCATAATAAAAAAATGGTTCTAGAATGAGCTTAATTTAATTAAGAAGGAACTAATATGTTATATCGAATCTTGATCGCAATATTGGCAATTTTGGGAGCAATTTTAACTTACGCTTTTCTGCAGCCTGAAGACTACAGAATCGAAAGAAGTCTTAGTATCAACAAACCAGCGGAAATTATTTTTCCCTATCTCAATAATTCAAAAATGATAAACGAATGGGCACCTTGGCCTGAAATAGACCCAGAGCTTATTATGAGCTATTCGGGTTTCGCCGAAGGTGTCGGCGCAAAATCAAGTTGGGATAGTCCAGGGCAAATGGGGGCGGGATCTGCAACTGTTGTTGAAAGTATCCCAAACCAACTTGTTCGCACCCAACTCGAATACACCAGACCCTTCTCGATGCTTCAAGAAGCTGAAATGTCCATCAGCACTGATGGAACCCAAAGCACTGTGAAGTGGGCTGTAAAGGGTCGAAATACCTTTATTCAAAGAGTTGTCTGCATATTTATGGATATGGATAAAATGGTTGGAGGCAATTTTGAAAGTGGGCTTAGTAAATTAAAAGCGCTTGTTGAGAAGATATAAAAATTTAAAGAAGCTTTTGAATTTGGCAATCTACACGCTGGAAAAATTTAGAATATTTAACATTTAAAATAGATAAGGCCAATGACATTACTATGAAAAAAGAGGGCTTAGTCTACAGCACAGAAAATAAAACAGACTTTCGTAAAAGCATAGATACAAAGGAGTCTTTAATAAACAAACCAAAACCCCCTAGCAATTCAAAAAATACTGTTATTGTCATTAAAAAAGAAAGCAAAGGTCGCGGTGGAAAAATTGCTACAGTTTTATCTGAACTGCCTTTTGATAAGATGAATGCAAAAAATCATATGCGTGCACTTCAGGAAAAACTAGCGTGCGGGGCTAGTTATAAAGATGATCAATTAATCTTCCAAGGCGATGTGGCTGGAGAAGTCGCTGAATATTTTTTACTTTTAGGCCTTAAGGTGAAACGGATTTAATTGTTGTGAAAAACATCAGGGGCGACCGCGAATAATGCTCAAGTCGAAAAACATGTGTTAGATTCAATCTTATCTAAGATCAATCAGACAATAAGTATTATTAACAAATATTCGCTGGAAATAATTTATAAGCAGCTTTTTATGCATCGTAAAAGTCATTACTTAGTTGCTAGATTAATTGCCTCAATGATTAAGCAATAGCCCAAACAACAAAGCATTAACAGTTATTTTATTTTTCGATGTAAGTGAGCTACAAGAATCTATAGCACACTTCGCCTCGTAATCGAGAGCACGAGAATCGTGTATAAATGATGTGTAGGCTTCGAATTTTGAACTAAATTTCCAGCCGAGTTTTGGTTCAACTGTTAATTGACTAAATGCTTCTGTAGACTGGGCCCATACACCATAATTTAACTCTATTTCCAAAAACAATTTTTCCCAATTTTTCTTAAATGCAGCTAATACGTACAAAGGATAGAAACCATCTGCTCTAATACTAACTTTGCTACTTTCAGAAATTTCTTTTAATATAGGCAGAGATGAATATTGCATCGCAAGACCAAGCGAAAAATTATAAGCACTTGCAGGTGCATCGAAAACAGCTCTTTGGAAGCCTAAGCGGAAGTCTTTGTGCAGATGCTGTATTGAATAGGAAGCCTCTTCTTGAATTGATTCGGCATTCTCTGATTCACTAGTTTCGTTGTTCTTTATTTTTAAAGAATTAAAATATGCCTGAAAAAAAACACTGAGCTTACTATCTATGTGCGCCTTTGCTCCAATTCCAAAAAACTGTGCCAAGCTCGATCCAGAAAAATTTTGTGTTTGCGAAGAAAAGTCGACACTTTCTTTACCTATGCCAGTCCAAGCTGAGGTGCTTAGACGAATTTCGCTAGTAGGTTCAGACTTGATTTCTGTAGAAGTAGTCGTTTGTTCATCACTTATGCTCAATTCTGAAGAGCTTGCTGCTACGATTTCTTCTTCTACAGGTTCATTAAAATCTGTTTCTTCAGGATAATCTGCTTCTAATTCTGCTAACTCTTCGGCTGTCAGACTACTTTTGTCATTTTTGACAGCTTTTGGTCCAACTATCTTTTCAGAGGTTTCGACTCTTGAATCTGATAAAGCTAATGCCTCTTTTTTAACAGGAGCGCTGCTACTAATAATTGGCCCAATTTTACGGCCTTTTGAATATGCTTCAAGCTGCAATATAGCGTCATCCGGCAGGAGCAGCCATACATCTCTCGTTCGAATATTATAAGTTGTGCCAGATACTCGAAGCTGACCTTGGTAGTATTCTGCTTCAGGATTTTTTTCCCAACTATGAATCAACAATTCTGCTAACGCCAATTGATTATTTAAAAATAGTACTAGCAGGAATATAGATTTAAAGCTGCGCCTACACATCTTTGTGATTGAACCTCGTCCTAAGCGTTTTTAACATCATCCTTAATTACCTAAAATTCTACATTTGTAATTAATCTCAATTAATAGTTCGGTTTTAAAACTGACACCCCAGAATTTGTTGTAATCAAAATATCCCCATTTGGTAGTGCCAAAAGATTTGAAACATAATTTGAGCCAAGCCCCTGAGCATTTGTATACATCACTTTATTTGTGAAGGAATTACTCGATTCGTAAACTCCGGCGCTTGTGCCGATAAACTGCTTTCCGTAAATTTCGGTATATGAAGTAAACTTATTTGGAGCCAATAAGCCAAGAGTTCCGAGATCAACGACAAAAACAACATCATCAAGAGCTTGGTTAAATTTATATAAACCACTTTCTCTGACTATATAAATTCCAGTACTGGTTTCGCTGAATTGAGAAACCGGACTCACATTAGAGGCAGCAACACTAGTTAAAATACTATTGTTTAAGTTATAAACCTTAATTCCATTCATAGTCCCAATTAGCAGCTTATTTTCAGACTGTGAATAATGTAAATCTGTTATTCCTACGACACCCGAAGCAACTAGCACAGGAGTCGTAAAATTAGGTAAATTGAAAACGCGAACTCCACCCGATGATCCACCACAAGCATAGAAAAAGTAATTGCTGCCAATTGCAGTCACTATTTTCTTACTGGCTGGGCATTCATTTCGACTAAAAGGGGCATAACTTGGATATTGCGTAGCGTAATCTGCGCGGTTCACTTCAAATTGGTTTGAAAAAAATAATTGCTCTACTCCACCATATTTTTCGATACTATGATAGGGCCCTTGGTTAAAAGTAAAATTGCGCATCATATTTGCAAAATTTGAACCCAAACTTTCTAAAACACCTTCCTGGTTTGCGATATAAAGTCTATTTTCGCTTGAAAAGTGAATATCGTTAATTCCACTTCTTAGCCTTTGTACTAAAGACTCTGGGGTTGCTGTCGATTGTCCAATTTCTGCTCCATATAAATCTGTATGTTTTAAACCTTGAGTGCTTGCAAGCAATATTTGGTCTTGCAAAACTACTAATTTATTAATTCTGAATTTGCCTAATAAAGAATTCGCTTGAAGCGAATATGAACTTGCACTTATCAAATCACTTGTTATAGAAAAAGTATCTGCTGGTTGACTATAAGTAACACCATTTTCATTGTGAATAAAGTATGTATACGAGCCTTCTGAATATATCGATTTGATATGCGAATTTGCAGTAAAACCGCTGATACTACGAATAGTGAAATTCCCCGCAGCATTAAAACTCGATTTGTACATAATTTGATTGTTGATAAACGAAGTCGAAATTAGAACTTCTCCAGAACTAGTGACATGAAATGCAACGAGATCATTTGGCAAACCAGAGGTGTTTTTTGCGATGGTTGTAGGTGTAACGTACGAATTAGCAACATATCGATGGATGCCGTTGCTTGATAGAATATAGAGATCTCCAGATGCATCGACTTGAATATCGATCAAAGATGGTGCTGGCGCTCCTGCTATTGTCATTGAATTATTATTTAACGCTGAGAATTGCGGTGCTGTTTGTTGATATTTATAGACACCATTTTTTTCTGTCAAAATTAGAAATGGAACTTGTGCATTGCTAGCATTTACAACTAGCTTGCGTATCGATTTTCCAAGAAGAGCTGCCGGAACATCGAATGTTACTCCATTGTCATTTGACATAGCTAAACCGCCATCGGTACCTAAAATGAGTGCATCATCTAATTTGAGAATTGTATTGATTTTTTGACTCGGCAATCCATGCCGAACAGTCAGCCACTGATTTTTTTTGCCATAGGAAGTCGAAATAGCCAGGCCATTGTCTGTTGCAATATAGCTGACACCGCGTTCTGCATCGTAAACTACATCGTTGACTGCCAAAGGAGAAAGTTCTTTTTCAGAAATTGTGCTTTGCAAATCATTAATAGGTTGTGCAGTTGCACTTTCTAAAATCAGGGAATTCGATGCACAATCAATAATTCCATTCTGAGTGCAAGAAGAGCCGAAAGAATTGACTATTGTTTTGTTTCCGGCACGGTCATATAGCTCTACCGAAATTAACTGATAAGTTCCATAGCCACCATTGGAAATTTCTGTAGAATCTAAAAATGCGCTCATAGATAAACTGCATTCATAGGGCGAGGTATCAGAGCATTCAATTTTATCCTCAATTTCGCTCTGGAGAGTGATCTTTTTTGATGAATTTGTACTTAACTGATAGCTGGCTTTTGCAAAAACTAATTCTTCTTGTGGGACAATACCACCGGAAACTGTCGGAAAGATCTCAGCATCATCTTCCAAACTAATATATGCCTGCAACAGTTCTTGCCGTTGATGTCCTATTTTTAGTCTGTTACTTGTTAAACGATATTTATTCAAAGTAGGAGCTGTATCTGTATTATTGGTGAACATTTGAACGTTAATTAATGGAATTTTTTCAGCTAGCGCTGTGTTAGTGTTAGTTGATGCATTGTATTGAAAGCGATTGAAAGCTTGATCATATGCACTTAAAGATGCGATGCGCCATAGTCCGGCAGGCTCTTTATCATTAAAGTATATAGTAGGAATATTAAAGATTCCTGATTTTCCTTCATTCGACAAAGAGGGGGCGACATTCGATGTTACAATTTTCTCTTGTTTAGTATTAACATGCTCAAGCTCGACTTTAATAAAATGCAGGGCCTCAAATCCTTCTATACCATGATGATAATAAGGTGTGACAGGCATCGCCACATCATCTAAAAAAGAAAACTCTAAATTGTTTAAAAATCCACCTGATCCAATATTGTAGATTGGAAAATTAAGCGTACTGTCTGTACCAGAGCCGATTTGCACCAATGTAGGTGCAGTATTGTCAGCTAGATTAGATAATACTTGAAAAGATAGAATACTATTTGGAAAGAGGAAGCCTATTTCTTCTGAATTAAATTGTCTTTGTTCTTTAAATTTATTTTTAACGAATACTTTGTCAATTTGATATGTACCGGGGGGAAAGGAGTTAACGATCGTAAACGTTTCACTTATTTCCAAATTCCCACTTACTGTTGCAAATGAACTCATCTTACGCGGAATGCTAAAGTCTTTTTCAACATTTCTAAAAACAACTACGACCTCTCTATCATCGTATGATACACCATATTGCGATGCATCTTTTAATCTAATAGAAATATTGAGGGGACTTGTATCGTTTTGATCTTGAAATTGAATTGGCTCAGAGAAATCTGAATTTTTTCCTAATTGTAACTCAAATAACCTAATCTCGTTCACTTTATATTGACTTGCTAGCACTGCTAAGCCTCGATGAGATTTTGCAATCGTAGTATTTTGTGAATTTTTTGCAGTGAAAACATAATTTATTTCGGGCACAGCCGACGATGGGCTACCGGTAATTACACAATCCGCGGCTAAAGACAGACCAGCAGGCAGCACTGGATTTACTGTACAATCTTCAATTTCTCCATATCTAAGTGGCAGTATAGGTTCGATTGACTCCCCTACATTTAGCTGCAATGGGAAACGATGAAACTCTAAATGTTGTAGCACTTCTGGCGACGAGCTATTATCCGGAGGATTCGAGCCACCTGTATCTCCCGACGTACCACCAGTTGTACCGCTTGTAGTACCTCCCGTTGTACCGCCTGTTGTACCATCAATTGTTCCTCCCGTTGTACCTCCTGCATCTCCAGATGTGTCTATTGTAACTCCAGAGCCTCCCGCATCTCCTGTACTTCCTGTGTCACCGGTATTTCCTGTATCTCCCATACTTCCTGAGTCCTCGGTACTTCCTGTATCTCCTGTACTTCCTGTACCTCCCATACTTCCTGATCCCTCGGTACTACCTGTGCTCGGTGGATTTGTTGTAGTAGTAGTAGTAGTAGGAGGAGGAGGAGGAGGAAGCGGTGCAGTATTGGAATTTTTAATTTCCAATATTTCTTCTTGAGTATCAGTAACTGCCGTGCTCACTGTGGTACTAATTTTTTGTAAAGATTTTTCCGATATCACTATACTACCACTCTGTGAAGCTGTTTGAACAGTCGAGACGATAGTTGTTTGAAAACTAGTTGCTGATTTGTTTGCTATACTTTGACTTACAGCTCCAGTTGTTACCAATTTATCTAAACCTTTTACTGTCCCCGCACTAATTTCGCCTACTATAGTGTCGATGTTGCTCGACTTCGCAACACCTGAGTCGATAGCAGACTTCACACCAGTTGCGACGACAAATTCTGTTGCTTTTTGGATTTGCGCTTGTGAAAATCCCGCCGCAGGTAAAGCAGTCGTTGCTGCTTCTGCGATTTTTCCCACCATAGAACTGTTTGTAGTATCACTAGGGGAACTTGTATTGGTGAGCCCTTTAACACTTCCTTTAATAATTTCTCCAACAGCTGCTTGAGTTGCTGAGCTATCGCTCATTTTCATATCAGCTAAACTTGAAACCGCACTATTTACCACCGAGGCCGTCATCGTCGCTAAGCGCGACGAATCTATTGTCTTATCATTAGATAAAGCCGACATCGCACCTTGCATAATTGCAGCCAAAGAACCATTTTCAGAATGATTTTTATTTTCTCCGACACCAACTTGATTGAGACCATTGATAGCACCGGAAGTGGCCGCGGCTGCACTTTTCTCAACCATATCTGCACTGAATCCAGTAGCAGCAAGAGCATTAATTGACTTTGAAGATATCTCACTCAAAGCACTACTGATATCAGCAGTTTTACCGAGAGCCTTTTCTAAGCCCGAAACAGCACCTTCTGTAATCGCTTTGATCGAGCTTAATGTATCCGCCTCACTATTATTTTTCCATGCTTACATAC
>JAGOVF010000128.1 GCA_018060885.1 Oligoflexales bacterium
TGTTCAGTACTGATAAATCTACAAGTCCCCGTAATGACAGAAACGACTGTTAATACAAATACCTCTTTTTAGCTACCCTCAGGTTCGAAGCCTGATGCTCTATCCAACTGAGCTACGGGTGCAGATTAGAAGCTGTAGAAGTTACCGATTCTATGGCTTTTAGTCAACGGGCGAAAGCAACTCTATTCGACTTATATTACGGCCGGAATTTGCTCCATCCCGCCTATAACTATGCCACAAATCCGCGTCGCAGTAGGTGCAATCCTGAGACAAGTATATAGCTTCCGGAGCAAAGCCCTGCTCTAACAGCTCGAAGACTGCCAAAAGCCGCAGGTCGAGTTGCCATTTTCGAGCCCTTGTTTTGGCCGAACTCGCTAGGCCGCCAAAGGACTTTTGACATGCGAACAGACGGGCTTCACGACTGCAGCGAAGGTTTTTTTCTAGCAACAAAGTCTCAATTAATTCTTCATCAACTTCATAGTGCTGAGCACAAATCGCCGGACCTATAAAAGCAAAGTTATTGCGAGCTAAATTTGTATGAGCAGAAGAAGTACTCGGCTTAAAATTTATCTCCGCTAAACCTGAAGAAACTATTCCGCCAAAAAGTCCTCGCCAACCCGCATGCAAAGCCAACGCACAATTATCACTGCCAACTAAAATCGGCAAACAATCAGCCGTTAGAATCGAAAGTCTTGAGGAAGCTCTTTTTGAAAAAACTCCATCAGCTTCAATAGGAAAGGACAAATTTGCATCTGCATTTATCACCTTATTAGAATGCACTTGCCGCAAAAAAGGCACAGAAGTCTGATCTAAATTAGATAAATTTTCTTTACCAAAAACCCTAACTAAGAACCCAGGAAATCCCCTCTGCAAATGCTCTTTTGCCGAAGCAATATGAATTCGATTAAGTGTATCTATCATCATAATGACTCTATCCAACTCAGTTATCGATATTTGTCAGCAGTCTCAATCGCTAAAAAGTTAGCGGTAAAAAGAAAGTCTCACCCTTTCGCTCAACCAATAATAAAGATTTTTTCTTCTTTACCGCCAGATGATTGAGCTGTTTTATCGACAATAGATTCTCACTGTCTATTTGTAGTAACAAATCACCTTCACTTAATCCTGACTTCTCTGCTTTCGAGCCCTTCTGCACACGCAGAACCATTAAACCTCGAGCCGCTTGCACTTCATAACGCTGTCTAAGCTCTTGATTGAGTTCTCGCAAGGTCAATCCAAGATCTTTTTGGTTCAGCTCAATTTTGCCGGCTTCTTGGGCCGCCAAATAACTTTCTGATGGCCAATCATCGAGGGTCACATTAAAACGCAAAGTGCGCTTATTGCGAAAAACTTGAAGAGTTATCTTACTGCCAGGTTTTGCTGAGTTGATCAATTCAGTAAATTCGCTTTCACTTTTTATCTTCGATCCATTAACCTGACTGATGATATCGCCCGTTAAAAGTTTAATTTTCGCAGCAGGACTAGACTCTGCGACTTTTTGCACGAGTACACCGCTGATTCCCTTCGGCATATCAAGTATTTCGCGCAACTCGTCGTCTAAGACTTGGGCTTGCACCCCTAAAAATCCGCGCTGTACTTTGCCGAATTTAACAATTTCTGTTGCTACCGAGCGAGCAAGTTGCGCCGGGATCGCAAAACCGATACCGCTATTTCCACCGCTGCGACTATAAATCGCCGTGTTAATACCTACAACCTCACCTTGGCTATTAATCAAAGGCCCACCGGAATTTCCGGGATTGATCGCTGCATCCGTCTGGATAAAATCACCGATACGCGTAATGTTTAAATTACCGCGCTTAGTCGCAGATACAACCCCTAAGGATAAACTACCTGCCAATCCATAAGGCGAGCCATAGACAAAAACCAACTCACCGGCGCGTGTTAAGTTAGATTTGGTAAACGCCAACTCACCAACTGTTTCTGGACGAAATTCTTTTGCAGTTATTCTTAAAACAGCAAGATCGGTATGTGGGTCTCTTCCCAAAACAGTTGCATCAAAAACTTTGCCTTGATGTACACGTACAGTAATATCGAGAGCCCCTTCCACCACATGGTGATTGGTTAATATCAAGCCATTTTTACGATCAAAAAAGAAGCCCGAGCCGAGACCGAAGCGCTGATGCGGTTCTAAGTCTTGTTTCCCGGCTTCAAAATTCTTCTGGTTACGAAAGTAATCATAAGGATCTATCGTCCCAAGAGGTCGACCAAAGTGGCGTTTTGACACCGAAATAAAAACCACGCCGTTCTGTGCGTGCGCGGCCAAGGCTGCAAATGCGTCAGACAACTCAGACAATTTATCAAGATGATTTTTCTTCAGTGTAGGACTTGTATTATTGCTTGGTAGTTCATAAGCATTTAGCTTAGTAAATAAAAATCCAATTGCCAAATAACTAAATAAATACCCTAAACGCATTTTAACCTCTGTGATCTCGACCTCTGTATTCGAAGTAATATTCAGCAAATATATTTAGCTAATATAATCAGCGAAAGTGCCTCGACAATGCTCGACACTCTTTTGACGCAAAACCGCATCTAACAGAACATTCAAAGCCATTGCTTCAACAATTGGTACCGCACGCGGCACCACACAGGCATCATGCCGGCCTTCGATTTTTTCGATTTTTACCTCGTCTTTAGTTACTCTATTCAAAGTCTTTTGTGGTTTTTTAATCGTCGCAACTGGTTTAAAAGCAATACGGAAATAAATAACTTCGCCGTTTGAAATCCCGGCTTGTATTCCACCAGAAAAATTACTCGACGTTGTGACTGCACCTGATTTTTGGTCCTTAACAAAAGCATCATTATGCTCTGAGCCATACATCTCTGCAGCAGCAAAACCACTTCCTATTTCAAATCCTTTTACCGCAGGGATCGACATCATTGCAGCAGCTAGGCGGGCTTCGAGCTTATCAAAAACCGGATCCCCTAAGCCAACGGGCGCCTGTAAAACAAAACACTTAATAACACCACCTAAACTATCACCTTGAGCACTCGCATCTAGAATTGCAGCCTGCATGCGCTCAGCAATTTTCAAGGCTGGACAGCGCACTGGATGCTGGTCAATTTTTTCGCGCGTCAATTTTTCTAAATCTAGGTTATCGACACGAATATTTTTAATGCTTTCAACATAAGCAAGAACTCGCAAACTTGGATAAAGCTTTTCTAGAATTTGTTCAGCAACTGCCCCGGCAATAACTCGTGCTATTGTTTCGCGCGCGCTAGATCTCCCGCCGCCAGAGTCAGCTATAATTCCATATTTAGCAAGAGTGGTATAGTCACCATGAGAAGGTCGAAAGACTTGATTCAGATCTGTATAATCTTTCCCTCGCACATCGGTGTTTTCGACTAAAAATGCTAAAGGAGTGCCGAGTGTGACTCCTGCTCTATTTAAACCAGATAAAACTTTCAGACGATCGCTTTCTTGCCGGGGGCTGGTCACAGAACTTTGCCCCGGACGTCGGCGATCTAAAAAGTTCTGGATTTTTTCGAGAGACAATTCATATCCCGATGGGCAACCATCTATAGTCACGCCCACAGCTGGGCTATGCGACTCACCAAAACTACTAATCTTATAAAGCACACCGAAACTGTTGCTCATTGTTTAACCCAATAAATCTTCAATAATATCTCTCTTAAAAAAGCGCATCAAAACCAAAACGAAAAATAGTATCGTAATCATAACCATGAACTTTTCCGACTCCAAGGCCCATATTGAACTTAATTCCCTTGTTTTCTAACTGAAGATCGAAATTATGCCCATAAGCGGAAATGAGATCTTTAAAATCTCTTGGTTTGTCACCATACCAAGCTGCACCGTAATTGTAAAAATTACTGAGATCTAGACGCTCTATATAAAAAATCCAAAGCTGCTTGTCGATATCAGGCAAGAGTGGGATCGTCCAATTTGCCCGCACTCGCCCTTGACTATCGCCGCGCGATAAACTCGTCAGAGCTCCCGGGCCAGCGATACTATAGCTGCTTTGATTGTAACCACCACCACTACCGGGAATAAAGGTCTTTAAGGGGCTATAGTATTCTTGCAAAATTCTCGTCTGGCGGCCGCGGGTTCGCGCAACTTCGACTCCTGTCGCAAATTTAGAATCTAAAAAATCTAAACTTCGACCAATGCCAAGATCTATTCTTATACGATTATAATCAAAAGTAGTGGAATCCATTTCAGGTACCAACACGCCAGATAGCTGCACGCTCCAAAAATATCTCTGCCAGAAACTGCGGCTTGTACTAAGGTCTAAGCTCGTTTCAAAATTATTGCCATAAGGCACACTTAAATACCCAAGGTAGGGTTCTAGATACGAAAATTTATAGCCAAAAACCCAATTGATCGGCAAATCCCCGATAAAAAAGCCATAGCTCACATCGCCCATGACACCTTTTTCATCATAGTAGAGCGTCTTCCCTACCCCATCTACATACCCGACTCCGTTGTATGTTTGCTGGCGAAAGAGCGAAATATTATGCGTCGGCTTGAATCTGGTCGAAGTCAGCATGAGGTGCAGCGCTGGAAATTTACTTTCTAGACCATATAAGCCTGTAAAGCGCACTGTTTCATTTTGCAAATGATCCATTAAAGGCACAGACACAAGTCCGACTTGGAGCCCCATGGGGTCTTCGCCACCAAGCCATGGTAAAGCAAATATCGGACGGCCTTTCCAGCTTGCCACTTCTTCGTATTCGAAATTTTTTGCAGAATTGATTTCTACCTTGGATTTGCTGCTACTAGGAGCTTTGCTGTCCTTGTTTTTGATATTGCTTAATTCGGCAAATTTTTGTGGTTCCATTTCACTAAAAGAACTTCGCAAGGGAGCTTCATAGATATCTTTCTTCCACAAACTTGTCGCAGCAAAGGCCTTTTGCATATTTGGCTGATTAACTTGTAGTGCATACATAAGCGGTGAGCGGTGGCCGTTAGTTAATTTACAAGGCTTAAATTTAAAATCTTTTTTATCAAAAAACATAAGAGATTCGCTATTACGATGATTGTGTGTAAATTGGAATCTACCATCCTTGACGATTCTAATATCGCTGACTAAGTCTTCGAATTCGAGTTCTTCTTTACACGCGCCATTTTGGCTTAACCTTCGCAAAGCTCGATGCGTCCTTTTTGCAACTATTATCCAATAGCCTTCACTGTCTTCGACTATCGAAATTGGTTTTGCTGCATCATTAAGCTGTAAAATTGTTGTTTTTCGACTGCTTGGCTCGAAGCGCAAAATTCGATAGTTGTCAGCTGCAGGACTCTGCGTCTGTTCACTAAGCCAAATTGCATCTTGAGGGCTTGCGCTTGACTGCTTATTTTCACCAATAACTCTTAAACGTTTAGGTATTTTATATTCAAGTTCACACTTTGGCGTACGGTTTGAACCTCGAAAATTATTCAGATTTATTTTTATATTACATAGGCGAGTGCTGTCATTGTGTTGTTCGAGAAAAAATATATCGTCTCCATAGACTGAGATGAATTCAATAAAACCAAGATTCTTGGCTTGTAATATAGGCTCCGATTTTTTCGCTGAAACTAATACAATTTTGAAAAGATGTTTTGCTTCAAAATTTTCTTCCTGGCGTTGCACTATAAAATGCTGGCCTTCATTGGTACTATGAAATTGAGAAAATTCTCCTGAAAAAGAAAATTTCATTTTAAAATCATTATTATTTTTAGGTACTGATACCTCACTTTCACTAAAGTCAATCTTGCTATAAGTATAGAGGTTGTTCGATCTTATTAGACGTTGAGGCACTCCATTTACAAATTTTATAAATCGCATATCAATACTGTATCCCTTTCCTTTACCTCCTTTTTTAATTTTCAATTCTCCATTCTCGATAGATAAAAGATGGGTATTATTAAGTTCTTTATGTAAAAAAGGACCAACTCTATTTGCTTTCCAGTACTTAGTTGCAGCCTTCTTATATTGATTATAAAGTTCCGCACCCTGCACATCGATATGTGGCTTCAAAGCATCTTCCATCGGCATAAACCCATTAAAAGGCACCGCCGCCCAAGGCCACCACCATGGTTGTGCGGAATCATAAAAACGCCCCATAATGGCCGGTAAGCGTTCCGGACCAACTGTATTCAAAATATAACTAACAAAAGCTCCAGATACCGCATAACCCATGCGGCTATAAGCACCCCTTGAATAAAAGCTATGCAGTCGATCATAGCTGGGCCAATTTCCATCTAAGGCGTAAGTTCTTTCATAGGCTGCAATGACATCTGTGCCGAGAGAGTGCGAAAAACTTTCTGCCAAGCCTTCTAACCACCACGCCGGCATCCAAGGCAGATAAAGTATAGCTGCGGCAGGGCCGAGTAAATTATCAAAATGCTGATACATCGCCGTATGGGTATATTCGTGGTACACAAGATCGCGATCGCCGTCACCCAAAGTTTGCAGCTCTATTGCATCAGTAATAAAATTCGCAAAAGAAGCATTAATGGAGTTTGCCGAGCTAATGACTACTAGAGGTTTTTTGCGAGAAATCCCCATCCAAGACTGCATAAGTGGCTGGGCGGCAGTCAAAGATTCTAAAACAAAGCGGCCCTCGCTCTTAGCTTTTTTATTGTGATAAACATAAAAATCGTCATTTTTCCATAAGCTAAACTCATGATCCCCTTGGTTATAGCCGAAGCCAATGGGTAAGCCGTGCGAGTTAGACGCAAAACAACATAAAATCGCAAGCGCATAGAGAATCAAATTCATAAAATTTATCAGTCTATTTTTTAGCATTATAGGCATCCAAATCCTGCTGAGTATCTATTCCGTACGATATTTTATTCGCTTGTTGTGCATAAATTGTCATCCCCATCTGTAAAGCGCGTAGCTGCTCAAGCTTTTCTAAACCTTCAAGCTCGCTCGGCCCCGCTTGACAAAAGGATTTCAAACTCTCGCGGCGATAGGCATAGACTCCAATGTGCTGCCAAAAGAAAAACTCTTTAGTTCTATTTTCTGAATCATCAAGCCGACGAAATGGAATGGCCGCCCGTGAAAAATAGAGCGCCTGAGACTTTTGATTCAAAACCGCTTTTACTATATTCGGATCTTGAAAGGCGGTTTCATCAAGATTTTTAAACACCAAGGTTCCAATTGCTGCATCAGATTGAGCCGCAAAATTCTGCATGAGACTTTTCACATCTTCCAAGGAAACTTCCGGCTCGTCACCCTGGAGATTTAATATAAAGGGTGCCTCATAAAGAGACGCCGCTTCAAAAACTCTATCCGAACCAGATTGATGTTTTGCCGATGTCATAACACATTCTGCACCGGCTGAGCGGCAGACCGAGAAGATTTCATCTGCGTCGGTAGCAATAAGCACTTGAATTGTTTTTGAACGTAAAGCAAGAACATGCTCATATGTTTTTAATATAAGAGGCTTACCTCTGGCGTTTTGCAGCATTTTTTTAGCTAGGCGGCTAGATTGCAAACGAGCTGGGATCACTATGAGCCATTGCAACATCGGTCTCTCACTCCCAAAAGCTAGAAGCTGATTTTTTATGCTCTAAAAGAAAAAATTTTGAATAACTGGTTAATAATTATATAATTTTAAACAAAGAATGGCTTCATTATTTTTTATAATCTGCTAGCGGAGTTCCTTCATGACTAGAACGCAGTCGCAGACGCGCTTTACTAAAGATCAGCGCGACTTTTATGTTGACAATCTCCTGCCACATTTAGACCAAGTCTATCGTCTCGCTTTTACTCTAACTTTGAATAGTAAAGCAGCACGCAAGCTGACAGAGTTTGTTTATATCAATTTATCGAAAGATCTACCGCAGTTAGCGGCTTCTTTAGAAGCTACAAAAATAAAACAAGAACTCGTGAAAATCCTTTATGAAACCTACAGTAAATCAAAAGATAAGTCATGGCTCGTAGAAGATTCCGCACTTGCAGAATTGTTAAAATCAATAGAACAAATGCCAAGGTTTTGTCTTAATGCTTGTGATTTTTTCGGAATGAATACAAAGCAACTCGCCGCAGTCTTGAACCTAAAAGAAGAGGAAGTGTTGAAGCAATTGCTCAAAGGGCGTAGCCAACTCTTAGCGACTCAGTAGAGGCAAACTGCAGGAAAGTTTTTGAGTATATAAGTTTCGTGAATTTTTTCAAATTGGAGCACATAGCTATATGACTTCTTCGAGCGATAAAGAATTTATTCTGACTCATTTTGCTGATGACTTTGATAGTACAGAAAAAAGCGCGCTTAAGAGTCAATTCGAAAAACTCATGAAAGATGAAAAAATGCAGCAGCTCGTCGACAATTATCGGCAAGCTTTGGGGCATTTGCAAATTAGTTTACAAACCCTCTATCTCGACGACACAACAACGGACCGTATTCGCAGTTTTGTCGTAGATATGGACTTAGCAGAGAGCGAAGCCGCTGCAAGCTTAAATAGTCTAAGTCTTTGGGAACGCCTGGGTGGACTAAGAAATCGACTGGTCGTAGGTGGATTGGTACTCGTACTTATTTACGGACTGTTTAGTTTTTTAAAACAAGAAAAGCCTGAAAAAATCAAAGACATTTTGCAAGCGCTTCATTATGAATCACTCGCTATGGAAAGTGATCCCGAAGGTCGCTTAGATTTACCGACAGATAATTTCAGCGAAGTGCAAGAGTATTTTAGTAAGTACCCTAGTTTAAACTTCACTCCTGATGTATTTAAAAAAGCACCTACAGGCTGGAAAGTTGATGGCGCTACAGTCATAGACTACACAGTTCAAAAAGTAGCGGTAACGCAATTTTCAAAATCTAATGGCGATAAGTTATTTCATTTTTCGTTGAATTCTAGCGCAGCCGATCTACCTAAATCAGAAGCCGGCCAAATCGGTGGCCCCAATAACATAAGTTACTATGCATACACTTCTGAAAACTATAACATCATCGCTTGGCAATCTATTGAAGGCAGACTCTCTTTACTTGTCAGCCGCTTAGGCGGAGAAGACATGGCGAAGATTGTTCAAGAGAATTTATAGATACTTCTTTTTTTATTAGCTCGATATTCAATGTTTTCGTCACTCTGGAAGATCTCAGGAGATATTTTTTTGGTAATTGACGAAGACATTCACCAATTTTCTAAGCTTGTCTTGAAAGCCTTGCAGTTATTGGAAAATAAGAATATGGTCTCTTTAAATAGAGACTGAGTTTTTTTAAAACCCACGCCCTAATTTGCCCTTAAAAAAAACCTACTACAGATCTCAAGGTCGGTGTCGAGCAAGCATGGGTATCTGTAAGCAGCGCGTTGGAAAATGCAACATCACGTTTAAGATTATAATTCATTCAATGCTCCTCCGAGTCGGATACCATGCTAAAAAGTAATTGCTAGCGAAGTTTTGCTCTTAAAGGAAAAATAAAATGGATCTGTTTCGGGTAATAATTGCAATTCTTCTGCCACCACTTGGTGTTTTTCTTCAAGTGGGAATAGGCGGCGCTTTTTGGTTAAATATACTTTTGACACTTATGGGATATATTCCTGGAATAGTTCATGCCGTTTGGATAATCGCCAAGCGATGACTTAATAGAGTATTTAATAATCTAGAAGTTAGTTATAAATTCAAGTTCCAACTTCAGTAAGGCTCCTAATTAGAACAAAAATTTAAACTAATGAAATTTTAGAATAAATAATAAGTAATTTCGATTCTATTAATTTAACTTTCTTACAAATATGCTTTTGAATCCGAAAAATCATTTATTAGCAATTTGTTTGAGGTTTATTTGAATAGTTTACAGGTCGCACATAAATTTAATACTTTTTTCCTGTTTATTAGCTTTTTTTTTCTAAATAATTGTCAGTCTTTTGAAAAAAAATCTGAAGCTAAATATAACTACGGTCAAGAAAATGTCCCTAAAATTCCCGTTCCCGCTGCCGCGGACCTATCTCAAACTTGTAAATACAAGACTTCCTTTGAGGAGATTATTGACAACCAACGATTAATAGAAAAATTTTCGAAAATTGCTACACCAATTGATTTTATTTTACCAAATTTTATTGTTAAAAAATTTACTGGTAATAATGAAGGGACAATTCGAGATTTAATACATAAAAATGCGATGAACTGTCCAGTCCAAGCAGGTATGACACAAAACAGCTAATAGTTTAAGATAGGCTTGTTTCTGCCTTGGTTTCCTGCCTCCAGTGAAACATTCTGATTGTTCTAGCATGACTTCTGGCTCTTTGTCTTCT
>JAGOVF010000129.1 GCA_018060885.1 Oligoflexales bacterium
ATGGCTAAGCTATTAGCAGCCATTTTTTTGCCAAATTTCATCGCGCATTTATTACAAAATTTTTCCTAAAATTTTCGGCCTAAAAATGCATTTTTTTAAAAAAACTCGGTTTTGCACGGCCGACTAATTATGCTAAATTAACTTCCGTATCTTGCCCAACTTGCTGCAGCTCTTTTAGGCTGACATAGAGAGTTGTTGTCATAATTGCCAAAAAAGGCATAACACACAGGCCTGCTAAGAGTTGAAAGCTAAAAGAAATAATCGCTTGTAATGGAATACCCGAAACGTTAGGAGCTGTCCCGCTTCCATAGGAAGAAAAATCAAGCTCCACAAATAATTCTGCCCCAAAAAAAACCAGCGTGCTAAAAATATATGAAAAGATTATTAAGTTAACGAGATGGAAAAATATGGCGCGTACGGGATAATGAGTCTGCTTGGCATAGGTCATTTTTAAGCTTTTTACTATTGAGTCACTTAATTTACTATTGTCATACATCTGCATCACGGGCGCCATAAGCATAACAGCAATAAAAAACATTGTGCCAATTGGCAAAGTAAATCCTGCAAGTGCTGCAAGTAGAGTTTGGTTTATATAGAACCAAAGAGTTAATGCAAGAATTACAAAAATAAAACTCATAAACGCACGCGGCAGGCGTTTTAAGGAGGATACAGAATGCAATAAAAAATTTGGTCGCTCTCGATTTTGCATCACGTAGATAATCATGCTGATGCAGCTTAAATAAAACCACAAACAAAATAGGAGAAAAGTGAAAAACATTATGAAGCTATTCTGAAAGTAACTGCTCGCAAGAATTAAGAGATTTTGCCCGCTTTTTAAGCCCTCCCCCTTTGAGATGGCAAAGCTTAATTCTCGTAGATCTGCCCCGACATTTAAACCTTCTTGCGCAAGGTAGAGCCAGATGAGACTGCTTGGAATTGCATAAATAAAGATGACTACAAGTAACAGTGGCCGAGTAATGAGATGTTTATATTCCTGAACTTGGTGCCAAACCATTTGTAGGGGGCTGCGAAAGCTCTGCATATATTCCTTATTTAAGCAATAATCGCCATTTACAAGCGCGTTTGTATGGACAAGCAGAATAGCAAAGCCTGTATTTCAATACCAGAAAGAATGGGTTTAAATTGACTCTGTTTTTCAACAGCCCTATATTCCCCTGAAGGCGGGGGTATTTTAATGCATCACAATGAAACTATAAGTTTTTTTCTCACTGAGCTTTATCTCAGTATTCAGGGTGAGTCGAGTTATGTGGGCTGGCCCTGTGTGTTTGTCCGTTTAAGTGGCTGTCCTTTAAGATGTCGTTGGTGCGATACGGTATACTCTTTTAAGCAAGGCCAAGAGTATGGAATGCAGGATCTTATTGAACAAATAAAAGCATTTGATGTTCCGCTTATCGAACTAACTGGAGGAGAGCCCTTAGCTCAGGCAGGAACTCCCAATCTTATTTCAGAACTTATTTTGCTTGGCAAAAAGGTACTTATCGAAACCGGTGGAGCGCATGATGTCGGAGTTTTGCCCAAGGAGACGCACATCATTATGGATGTGAAATGTCCAGGTAGCGGTATGTCGGATAAAAATCTCTATAGTAATTTTGATAAATTAAAACGTAGTGACGAAATTAAGTTTGTCATAGCGCATCGGGAAGATTTTTTATGGAGTCAGAATATAATTTCGCAATATAGTCTCGAAAATCGCTGCGACATTCTTTTTTCACCCGCTTTTGGCCTTCTTGACCCTAAAGATCTCGCTGCATGGATTATAGAAGAACGCTTGCCAGTGCGTATGCAGATACAAATTCATAAGTATATTTGGGGCCCTCGGACAAAAGGTGTATAAGTGAAATTTTTATGACGTCACAAAAAAACCTATTAGAGCGCCTTAAAAGCCTTGAAGTTTCTGATGCAACTTATAAGCCTTCGGACAATCCCTTGATCTATCATCGTGGTTTAGGTTCAGAGCTGTGGGATGTCGATGGTAGGCGTTACATAGATTTTTGTGCTGGTTTTGGGAGCCTTGCTCTCGGCCATTCTCCAGAGGTCATTAGGAAAATATTTTCTAATCAAGCTTCAGACCCAACTCCACTGGTCATCCAAGGTATGGGGGATGTTTATCCTTCTTTGGACAAGATCGAGCTTATAGAAGTTTTGATGCAGTGCATGCCGGAGCATTTAAGGAAAGTTAGTTTAGCGGTTACGGGTTCGCAGGCAGTTGAAACAGCAATAAAAACCGCTATGCTTAAAACAAAAAAATACCGCTTTATTACTTTTAAAGGCTCATATCATGGCTTAGATTTTGGCGCTCTTAAGCTGACATCTAACTCATTTTTCCACGAAGGTTTTTCTCAGTGGAGTAAACATAGTAGTGAGGATTTTGTTTCTGAGCAAGATTTTGGCGGAGATCCGAGCCTAATTGAAACGGAGCTTAAAAGACATTTTGGTAAAGCCACGCAGTATGCTGCAATCATAGTAGAACCCATACAAGGACGTGGCGGAGTTGTTGTCGCTAGAGCTTCGTGGTTGCAGGAGCTCAGGAGTCTTTGCCATAAGTATAATGCCCTGTTGATTTTTGACGAAATATTTTGTGGCCTTGCTCGCGCTGGAAAATGGACGACAGCTTTTGAAGTAAAAGCAGATATCATTTGCTTGGGAAAAGCACTTGGCGGAGGCATGCCAATTTCTGCTTGCGTTGGAACTGAAGAAGTTATGGCTGCGTGGCCTGAAAATACTGGCGAAGCGCGACAGACTGGCACATTTTTCGGACATCCATTGAGCTGTAGGATTGCGAAATGCATTATTCAAGAAATTCGAGATTTAGAACTAGATAAGCGAGCAAATTATCTAGAGGAAAAAGTTAAGCGCGAAATTGGCTCGCAGTTAAAACAAATTGATGCCAGAGCAAGCTTGCGTGGAGCCGGACTAATGCTCGCTTTTGATCTAGGTAAAGAGGGCGCCGGTGCCAAAATGATGGATATATTGCGTCAGGACGGTGTCATAGCGCTTGCTGCTGGTGCAAAAGGCAACTGCCTTCAAATAACTCCGGCACTTAATATTTCTGAAGAATTGTTATTTGAAGGTTTACAGATTGTTCTGAGAGCTATTCCGCTCGTTTAATCTTGAGTCGGATAATTTAATGTGATATTCGCACGCTACATTTTTTTAAAATTTATCTACCCAAGGAGTAAAGAATGAAATTAAATTCAAAAAATTGTCTAAATCTATTGTTGATGATGTTTGTACCAACTTTAGCCTTCGCTATGCCTGTCGATACAAACAAAGCTATCATTACGTTAACCCAAAGTGCTGTGCTTAAAGCTTCTATGGAAGAAGCCGGTTATTTTGACGGGCTTAAAATCACCCAAGTTCTAAATCACACTGAAGAATATTCGTCGATTTTTTTAGCCTGTGGAGCCGGAGCTGGAAGTAAAAGTGGCACTATTCTAAAAGCCGAATTTTCCTACACTGAATACAATGCAGTCAAAAAACTCGAAGAAATTAGAACAGAAGCGGCATATTTTTCGACTGTAGGTGCTGGAATTTTAGGCGATGTTGAATTTAGTAAATGTGACCCAGCTTTAATTGGCGTAACTCTGCTGAAATAATCAGCGTCACTAGGTAGTCATCAGCGCTGCTTAATAACAGCGCTGGCTGTAATCTTTAAAATTATGGTGGGTCTGGGAGGACTCGAACCTCCGACCTCACGCTTATCAGGCGTGCGCTCTAACCACCTGAGCTACAAACCCAGATCCACCAAGGATAAAAAGAAGCTAAGGAGTTACCAGGATTCCAATAAATTGTCCACTCTAAATAACCCCATAAATTTTTTGTACTAGCGCAATAAAGAAAGCGCGACTTCCGGAATTTGGTTAGCTTGAGAAAGTACAGACGCCCCACCCTGCTGTAAGATTCGCATTTGGGTGTAGTTTGCAGTTTCTGAAGCAAAGTCGACATCACGAATACGGCTATTTGCAGCACTCATGTTCTCAATTTGGATACCTAAGTTATTAATAGAAGAGCTCAGTCTATTTTGTTTCGCACCTAAGGTTGCACGTTTGTCAGCTAGGCTGGAAATCGCCGATTCTAAAATAGACAGTTTTTCTGCAGCTGTCTCTCTCGCAAAGTCATCTCCTTGCTCTGCTGGGCCAACTTCTGACTCATTTCCTAAGCCAAAACCCTCTGCGGCATCAATTTTAATATCATCTATACTGATATTGATTTGATCAACATTCGGGACAGTCCCATCTCCAGAGCCAATATGAAAAACAAATTCCGAAACGTCATTGTTACCGTCACCGCCTAATAGCACTTTGTGTCCATTAAACTCGGTAGAGTTTGCTATACGTTGAATCTCATCAACAAGCTCGACATATTCTTTATTGGTAAAAGAGCGCTCAACATTACCAATATTATCTGACGCAGCTTGGGTGGCTAGTTCCTTGAGCCGAATCAAGATATTTGAGACTTCGTTCATTCCGCCTTCGGCGACTTGAACCATCGATACGGCATCGTTGGCATTGCGCTTGGCTTGTTCTAAGCTTCTGATTTTTCCGCGTAAACTTTCAGAAATGGCAAGTCCTGCGGCATCGTCGGCAGATTTGTTAATGCGCTGACCGCTAGAAAGCTTGCCCATACTTTCTGCAAGTGAATCAGTAGTTAGGCCTAAACGACGTTGTGCAACCAGCGAAGCTACGTTTGTCCGAATTCTCAATCCCATTTCAGCTCTCCTCGTTAAAATATCGACTATTTTTTAATAAAAATTTTAATTAATATATAATTAATAAAAATATCGTTATTAATATAAAAATATTTAGAATTATTATAAAAATGACTTGCGCGAGAATGCTAAAAACATCTTGATTTACAGCAGTAATTTAAATTTTTTTCAATTTTGACAAGTCGAGCAAAAATAGGTCGAGCGACCAGCAAGTCGCACGATAGAGATTAAATTTTTGCAATTTACACAGGGTTCGCCTGCGCGATCATAGACGTAGAGCTTGACTTTGAAGTAGCCTTGACTGCCGTCCGGCTTTGCAAAGTCGCGTAAAGTCGTTCCACCCGCTTTGATTGCGCGGCGTAGGGTTTGCTGTATGCAGCGCGCGAGCAGCGCAAATTCCGTTGGACTTAAAGATTTTGCCGAACGAAGCGGGTGAATTTTTGCCTGAAATAAGGATTCACTGGCATAAATATTTCCTACACCGACCACAACTTCTTGTTTCATGATGAAGTTTTTAATCGGAGCACTTATTTTTGAACTTAATAGCGAAAGCTTTTCCCCCAGATCTTTAATTTCGAGTGGTTCGACTCCGAGGTTTTTAAAAAATCGATGCTGATCAAGACTTTCATTTGCAGCGTAGTCTAGACGACCAAAGCGTCGAGGATCGATATAATGTAAATATACTTTTTTCTTTTGTTGAGTCTTGTTCTGCTCGATTTTCTTAAGTACTAAAATAAAATGAGTATGCGGCTTATCTGGAATCATACTTTCGAGAGCTAAAAGCTTTCCGGACATACCTAAGTGCAATAGTAAACTGTGGCGAGCTGCTTCAATAATTAAATATTTGCTGCGCCGTTTAAACGCCAAAATATTTTTTTGCGTAAATAAGTACTCTATTTCTTTGACGGGAATTTCATCCCGCAAAGAGTTACGATAGAAAATTATAGAATCTATTTGGTGTTGACTATATTCCGCAGTGAGAGAATTTTTAAGAGTTTCGATTTCTGGCAGCTCAGGCAAGATAATCCCTTTAAGAAGAGATCCTTCAGCTTCGCTTCAGGATGACGGCTTCGCTTCAGGATGACGGCTTAGTCATTCTGACCCTGAGCCTTGCGAAGGGGAAGAATCTAAGCGAGAGCTAGTGACTATAACCGTTTCATCTTGTCGCGGTAAGGTTTTTATAATAATACGGCGATTTTTTTCGCGATAGCCAGGTACGTAATTGTCGTCAATTTGGCTTGTCTCACCAAAACCCAGCGCGGTGAGTAAGCGCTCGTTTATTTTCAGCTCTGAGGTCGCAAAATGCTTAATGGTTAGCGCTCTTTGCAAAGACTCAACTTGATTCATATGAGCTGGACCTTGATCGTCTGTGTAAGCTTCAATAAAAATTTCTTTGATATTTTTATCGGCAAATAAAGCCAGAGTTTCTTTAATCTTTAGTTTGCCTTCTTCGCTCAGCTCAAAAGTGTGGGGTGCTTCAAGTGGATCTATAAATAAATCACGGTACTCAATCTCAATTATCGGCGTGACAACGACGGTCTTCTGAATTTCAGGAAAGGTAATTTCTCCTAAGTCGCCCACCATAATTTGCGGATATCGCGGATAGTAGCTGCGAGAAAAATTTGTGCCGTTTTCGGCTATTTCTGCTAAGGCGCTGCTTGATTCGGCTTTTACTATTTTCAAAAGGCCGGTTGGTATTTGTTTTAAGCCCGTCGCGCTCTGTTGTTGGCGAAATGTTTTTACAAAACTTCCAATGCCATAAGCGGTGTCTTTTGGAAAGCTAAGCACATAAAGACTAGATTCGCTAAGAGGTCTAGAAACATCTAGTATTTTTATATAGTTATCCTCAAAGGCGCCTTTTTCGTGGAGGTAAACATCATTGCCGACGGCATATAAGGAAGCGCTAAACCCAAGTGTTAGCGTTAAGTTGATATAGATCGAAAATTTTAAGTCGGTCAAAAAATTCATTATATTTTCCTCAGTATGGGATCTTTGGCTAGAGAAAGCCATCAGGCTCTATTGAATTCGGAAGCACAAAAAAGAGCCTTAATTATTTAGCGTAGTAGCGCTTTGTTGGTTGGCATAAATACCTAAATAAATGGTATAAAACTCAGACTTTACTAGACGTCAAAATTGAGATTAGAAAATAGATAGCATTGAAAATTGAGAGTCACTATGTCTGATTTTTATAAAAAGGCCGGAGTTGATGTAGCAAAGGGCGAAGAGCTTGTTAGCTGGTTGCAAAAAGACACGAATAAAGCTGGTGAAAACTCTACATTTGGTAAGGTTTTATCTGGCATCGGTGGATTTGCTTCGCTTTATCAAGTGGACTTTTCAAAGTTAAAAAATCCAGCACTCGTTTCTAGTACAGACGGAGTGGGTACAAAATTGCTTCTAGGTTTAGAGGCAGGCTCTTTGCAAGGTTTGGGCATTGACCTTGTGGCGATGTGCATAAATGATCTCTACACTTTAGGTGCAACGCCCCTATTTTTTTTAGACTATTATGCAACGGGCAAACTCGAAAAAGACCAGTTTCAGCAAGTATTAACGGGTATAAAAGCAGGCCTAGCTCAGGCAAGTTGTGCCTTGATCGGCGGGGAAACCGCAGAGCTTCCAGGATTATATGAAAAAGGTCACTTTGATCTTGCTGGCTTTGTCGTCGGGGTGATCGATGCAGATTTGGCCTGGGGAAAAAACAAAGTAAAAGACGGAGACTTGGTTTACGCTTTGCCGAGCAGTGGTTTCCATAGTAATGGCTACTCAATGCTGCGAAAAATTTTGAAGGATAAGCCAAGTTTAAAAACCGCAGAAAATATTCAAAAGCTATTGACGCCTACACGCATCTATCATGAGCTGCTAAGACTAAAGGAATTGTTGCCTACAAATACCCTGCATGCCTGCGCCCATATTACCGGTGGCGGAATTTCTGGCAATGTGCCGCGCGTATTGCCGTCAGGAGCCATATGTCACATACGTAAATCTGCGATCAAAACGCCAGACTGGATGCAGAAATTTATTTCACAAGCTGAATATGATTTATGGCAATTAGAAAGCGTCTTTAATCTTGGACTAGGAATGGTGCTTTTTGTTGAAGCAGAGAAAGCAGAAGTTTTTGAAAAAACTACAGAGCAGCTAAAGTGCGGTGCCTATAGAATTGGAGCCTTACAATTAAATAGTGTTTCGGATGAAGCAAAAAATGCACAAGACGCAATCATCAAGTGGGAGCCCTAGAAAATGCAGCGCATTCATGCACCTTTTCATATTTTAAGAGCGAGTCAATTCGACCGCGTCTTTTTAGATTATTTGTGTTTATTGACCGATACCATTCGCCGCTTTGATAAAACAGAAAATGGAATGTTATATTTATTGAGCCTTCTTCGTCACAAGCGCGCCATGCTCTATTTTACGCAGCCATCGACGCGGACTTTTTTATCCTTTCAATCTGCTTGTAGTATTTTAGGTATGCACTCTTCTGAAATTCGCGACTCTTCCGTCAGCTCTGAGCGCAAAGGCGAAAGCATCGAAGACTCACTTCGCACTTTTTCGAGTTATGTTGATTTAATTATTATGCGTTCACCCGTTTCAGGTTTGTGCGATAGAATTGCGGATCTACTAGATAAGACTCCAAGACCAGTTCCAATCATAAATGCAGGAAGTGGTCCGGACGAGCACCCGACTCAAGCATTATTAGATATCTATACTTTGAATCGCTCATTTATAAAAAGCGGCGGAATCGAAGGCAAAACGATATGCATGGTCGGTGATTTAAAACGCGGAAGAACGATTAAGTCACTGAGCTACTTACTGACAAATTATCCTGGTGTGCGCCTACTGTTTTGTTCGCCTGAAGAATACCGTATCGGCTCTGATTTAAAGAGTTTCTTAAACAGCAAAAAAGTTCACATCGAAGAAACTTCAGATTTTAAAAATGCGATTGCTTCAGCAGATGCAATTTATATGACAAGAGTGCAGGACGAATACGATGCTGTAGATAGCGCTATGAATAAAGTCGATGTGAGTCAGTTTAAGCTTAAATTTGAGCATTTGAGAATTCTCAAACCAGAAGCAGTCATTATGCATCCCATGCCGAGACGTGATGAGTTAGATGTAAAAATTGATGCCGATCCACGCGCGAAGTACTGGCGCCAAGAACGCAATGGTATGTGGACGCGGACTGCTTTAATAGCAATGATTTTTGGTGTGGATAAGCACATAGTATTGCCGGAATTCTAATTATGTCGCTACAAAAACTAAAAGTCGCCGTAATAAATATGAACGTAACTTCAGTGTATGAAGATAATGTTCAAAAAGCTTGGGATTTTATTAAACAAGCACAGCAAAATGGCGCCGATTTGATTTCTCTGCCAGAAATGTTTGTATTTAGCGGCG
Source organism: Oligoflexales bacterium (assembly GCA_018060885.1). GTDB lineage: Bacteria > Bdellovibrionota_B > Oligoflexia > Oligoflexales > JAGOVF01 > JAGOVF01. The sequence continues at coordinate 9,119 of JAGOVF010000129.1, forward strand.
AGCCTGAAATGTTGCCGCTTATCGCACGTTCTTGCCAAGAGCAGCTGTTACCCAAAATGCAAGAATACGCAAAAAAAAACAAACTTGCCATCCTTACAGGTTCAATTCCAACTTTTGATTCTAGTTCAAAAAAGCCATACAACGAGGCTTATTTTATTGGCAATGAAGGAGACATACTTTCACGCTATAGGAAGACACATCTTTTTCAATTAAGTAGTTCGCAACACAACATCGATGAAAGTTCAAACTACCAAGCTGGCAAAGATCTAGCGGTATTTGATTATCTTGGATGGCGCATTGGAATTTCGATATGTTTTGATTTGCGCTTTTCCGCATTGTTTCAGTCGATGAGCAAAGAAAAACCGCTTGATCTATTGTTTTTACCTTCGGCATTTACAAAACTCACGGGCCAAGCTCACTGGCATACCTTGATTAAAGCGCGGGCAATAGAATTTCAATGTTATGTAGCTGCGGCCAATCAATGCGGAGTAAACGCTAAAAATGTTCCACAGTATGGCCACTCTTTGATCGTTGGACCCTGGGGCGAAGTTTTGCAAGATGCAGCAGAGATCGAAAAATTTAATATTGAAGAAGTTAGCTTGAAACAAATTACCACCGCTCGAGAAAAAATTCCAATGACTGGCAATCAAAGACATGACCTGTACCTATGACGCCGTTTTATGAAAATAGTCGTATGGCTTTTTCTCTACCGAATGATGTAGACGGCGATCCGCTCATCTATGCTTTTTTTAAACAAAGCGGCGAAGCAGTGTTGTTTGATCTTGGGTCTTGTGAAAAGTTAAGCAATAAAGAATTGGTGAAAGTCACTCATGCATTTGTGAGCCATGCACATATAGACCACTTTATTGGCTTTGATAGACTACTGCGAGTCAAAGTTCCTCACGGCTGTAAATTGAACATATATGGTCCCGAAGGTTTTATTAAAAACGTTCAAGGAAAGTTGCGCGGCTAGTTATGGA
>JAGOVF010000259.1 GCA_018060885.1 Oligoflexales bacterium
GATGATAACCACCTGAGCGTCCGCGGGTGCTTTCCAAAAGTCCCGCACGACGCAGGCGCATGAGTATTTGGTCGAGATAATCTGGGGGTACTCCCTGCCTATTGCTTAAGTCGCGGCGCTGCACCTGGCTGTGGTGAAAAACCATATCCATCATGATTTTGAGGGCGTAGCGACTTTTTGAGGTCAGGTTCATCTAAAATTCTCATTTAGGTGCAAATTTTTAACTTTCAAAGCTAAGCTGAGAAGTACAAATAAACTCAATACACTATTATTATTGAATAATTTAAATGTTAACTAAATTGGTCAACATTCGCTGGAGAATATGCTTAATTATATTTGCTTTGTCAATTTGATTTCTGCTACGCAACGCACACCTTTAATTGATTTTCATTTAGTAAGTAGTTGGGGCTTTTGTCTTGCCAGCCAGAGGACCGCTCAATTTTTATGCCGTCCATGGCAAAATTATCGCTACGGGTTCGGTCATCCCGCCCGCACCAGTTCCACTGGCACTCTCTGCCCAGCCAGCCTAGTCTTCGTGCTTTCTAAATGAAAATCGTATAAATGTGTGCATCAATTGGCACGCGCATATAAAAGCACAAAATTTTAAACTGATGCAAAATAGCAACTTTAGTTATGAAGCGTCGGCTGTAAATGTTTTTTTATAAACGCGAGGGTCCTTTGCACCTTATTCTACCATTAATGCCGCTTTGATTTTATCCGCGCGAAACACAAGTGAAAAAGACCGAATAAAAACGTTAAGTTTATTTTTATATGGCTTCAGAGTGACCAAGAATTTTCCGTCGGGTGAGATTTTATAATTAGCTGTTTGAGGATTTTTGAGGAATTCTAAATATATAAAAAATTGTTTGTTTCGCCTTTGAAAGATCTCTAGAATGCACCGACAAGGGGAGCATAATGTCAATGACACAAAAACCAAAAGTTGAACTAGAAGAATTTGCAAAAGCAATCAATGCATTTGAGCTGGCCCTTAACGCCGAAAAAACTGACCTCCATCGAGACGCAACCATTCAGCGCTTTGAGTTCTGTGTTGAACTAGCTTGGAAATGCAGTAAGAAAATTTTAGGTCTCTCTTCAAACGCACCCAAAACGATTGTTCGAGAATTAGCGCAAGAAGGAATCATAACTTCGGCCTTAGCTTGGATAGAATTTGTGGATTTAAGAAACATGACCTCCCACACTTACAAACAAGAACTTGCCGAAGAAGTGTATAAAAAATGCCGCCCATTTTTAAAAGAAGCTCAATCTCTACTTCAAAAACTTCAGAGTTACTAGCTAATGAAGTTTGGATTAAACACCGCAGCATGGACCGAACTTGAACAACTATTGTTGGCTCCACTTAAAAAAGCGGGTGCTAAAGTTTGGATTTTTGGCTCGCGAGCCCGGGGAGATTACAAAGAATACTCTGATTTAGATGTTTTAGTGGAATTTAGTGGAGACGCGCCGCAAGGTTTACTCGGCTCAATTCGAATGGACCTAGAAGATTCAAGTTTACCAATTAAAGTGGACATAGTGGAGCGCAAGAATTTAGCATTCTCCTATACACCTCAAGTCGAACAAGAAAAAATTTTGCTATTATGAACTCAGGTCTCTAGAAAAGATCTGAGTTCATAGGTTTAAACTATCCAAATTGCTTTCGATATCGCTTTATTAAATATTACGCTTATTTTCTACTTATTGCTCTAGCAACTCAAACGCTTCAAATTCAAAAGCAAACTGATCTTTATCAACTCCTTTATCCATCAGCACAACCATAGCCGCACTAGATAACAGTCCTTGCTCCGCGGTCACGACCTCGTCAACCAGCTGATAGGTCGCATTGTTTGGATTAGCTTGGCCATTTAAGAGCAGATCTATTTTTTTAACCTTAAACTGGCCACTTCTTGTCACGATGCTAGGATTGCGAAATAGATAAGAATCATCATTAAAAGTTTTAACTTCTATGGTAAAAAAAACATTCGCAGCACCCGCCATTTTAGACACATCATAGCGCAATATTTTAACCGATTGACTCGACTCTTCTGAAAAATCCGTGCTCATCGTGATCGCAATCTTGTCAATTTTTGTACCATCTTCTCTTTCGTAGAGCACTAAAGTGTGTTCACCGACAGCTAGATCAAATTCCATAACCTGCGCATCTTCGGCACGCGCCAGCTCCCATTTCCAAGTTTCTAGATTACCAGTCGCAATATTCCAGCGCCTGGCAGCACCATTATTCATCGCTATATAAAACGAATCACTTGAACCATCCGGTGCATTGACCAGGCCCCAAAAATAGTATTTTCCGGCAACAGTGACAGTGAATTTATATTCAGCTTTTGCGATATTTGGATCAGCAACATCAACCAAAGGCTGTCCAGCTTCTACAATGCCAATATATTTTCCACCAGAGCGAGCGGCATCATCACCAACAACAAAACCATTTGGCGTTAAGATGGCGCTTTCAGCTTCAAACAACAAAGTCGGAATAGAAAATTCTGCTTGGCTATCGACAACATCTTTTAGTAACAATTTTGTAGTTTGATTTAATGGGGTTTCTTCTTCAGTTGGAGCTTTCTTTAAAACCGTAGCCCACTGCTCTATTGCTTTGAGCATTTCAGCTGCGTTTTCTTTATAATTTCCCCAGCATTGGTGATTTTCGTTTTCTAGTCGCTGGTACAAACGCGATTGTGCAGGCACTTCTAAGTCGACTTTTTGGGTTTCTAAAGTCGTATCGTGGGATGCTTTTGCATCTTTATCT
>JAGOVF010000130.1 GCA_018060885.1 Oligoflexales bacterium
TCTCGTGGGCTCGGAGATGTGTCTAAGCGACAGCGGCAATTCTTTCAGAGTTAATGGCAACTTTGGACTTCAAAGTTGGTGGGCAGTTGGCTGTTGATTTAGACAATTTATATGTGTTTATGATTGATAAGTTGATTGAAGGAAACATCAACAATAACCCTGAGTGCCTAGAACAAGTTGAGGCGCTTTTAATGACACTCTATACTGCATGGAAAGATGTTGTAGAGAATCCACGTGAAGATGGTGTGCCCTCTCCACGCTTGCAGCCCAAAGAGTATCAAGAATTTGTGCAGGCTCAGACTCATACAGGTAAGTCTGATGATGGACAAAATAATAAGCCTTCTCAAGGTTCTGGTCTCAATCAAACACCAAAGAATAATAATTTTAAGTTTCTTACCTAGAATAAATCTGCATCCGACTAGAGACATTTTGCCTAGTCGGAATTTTATTCACGGCGATATTTTCCTATATCTCACCCAATGTACATTATTTTGTATACATCCTGCGCTAGCTTGACTCTTAATATAATTTAATCTTTGAGAGTCATGGCTTTTTTCCTTAACTTACTTTAGCGAGGATCAAATGGGTATATCGCAAGCATTGTACACCGGAGTCACAGGTTTGGCTGTAAACGCCGATTCGATGTCGGTTACAGCGAACAACATTGCAAATGCTAATGCAAAAGGATTTAAACGAGATCGCGCTGAGTTTGAAGATTTGATATCTGCAAGTATAGCAGGAGAAAATGCGATTGGGCGTGGTGCAAAATTGCGAGATGTAAAGACTATACATACTCAAGGTGGATTGAAAGTTACAGATAGTATTACAGATGTTGCGATTCAAGGTTCTGGATTTCTCATTGTGAGTAATCCCAATACCGAAGTCCAAGAATCTGCAGGAAAGTTTTACACACGGGTTGGCTCCTTGAATTTTGATAAAGAAGGTAACTTGGTGGATGCGGGGGGTGGTAGAATTCAAGGGTATATGGCTAAGCCAGACGGATCATTGACTTCGAGATTAAGCGATGTAAACATTAGAACTTCGAGTATTCCGCCGAAACAAACCGAGAAACTTACATTAAATGTCAATTTAGATTCACGACAAGATCCTTTGGCCGAGCCATTTGATTTGAACAATGCCGAGAAAACGTCAAATTTCAACAATACAGTGACAGTTTTTGATAGCCATGGGCGTGGACATGCAGCAACTGTATTCTACCGTCGAGTAGAAGAGGCTGATGGAATTAGATGGCAATGGCATGCAACTGTCAATCCAAAAGAAGTTGTCGGGGCAGACCCGGAAGTTGAGTATCATGAATTTGCCAGTGGGGAAGTTGCTTTTGATAAGTTTGGAAATTTACTGACTGAAGAAACTACTGCATCTGAAGTCAACTTCGCCAATGGTGCTTTGCAAAATCAAGTTATCGAGTTTGATTTTGGTAAAAACATGGCAGAAGAAGGCGGCAATGGACTCAATGCAACGACTTCGATTTCTGCTGTATCTGCGACAGTTTTTCATTCTCAAGATGGTTATGAATCAGGAAATCTTAAATCGCTGTCAATCGGATTAGATGGAATCATCACCGGTAGTTATACAAATGGATTGCGACGGCCAATTGGAGGTATCGCACTTGCAACATTTGAGAATGAAAATGGCCTAGTAAAAGCTGGCCGCAATCAATTCTTTTCTTCTTTTGAATCGGGTCCAGCGAAAGTAGGTAATCCACAGACTGGTTCTCGTGGCTCGATCTATGCTTCAGCTCTGGAAGAATCGAACGTCGACCTTGCAGATGAATTTGTTAATATGATTTTGACTCAACGTCTCTTTCAAGCTAACTCCCGCAGTATTACGACATCCGACAGCATGGTTGAGGAAGTTGTGAACTTAAAACGGTAATAGTTTAAGGCAAAATATTTAATTTCTGGAAGTTTGATAAATAAGACCTCACTTCTTATCTAAAGATAAGAAGTGAGGTCTTTTCTTTTTGAAGTAGAGACATGGGGCAAGAAAGGGTAAATCGATAGTAGCGCTTTATATTAATCGCCTTTGGGCTATTGCTGAAGCAAAGATCTCGCCAGACTGAGTTATTGTGAATTTCTACTTTTATTAGGCAAGTAAATTCTTCTTTTGCGAAGACCTTTTTGAAGTCCTTTGCGAAGTTCATTACTGAGCTAGAAATTTTTGGAGTATTTGCGTCTAAATTGTTGCGGTGGCTAAGCGAATCGCAATAGTATTTTTCCAGGACGAGCGGGCTTTCTAGCAACATAAGGCGCATATTTAGCATTTGTAGAAACTGGCTCTGTCGAATTTGCAGAAGCCAGAGACTACTTATAAGTAAAAAGATATAGATGGCGTTAAAATAAAAAACCAAATTTAGGGCTCAGCACTATCGCCAAAAATATCAAAATCAAGGGCGGTACTTTCCACACCAAGTTTATCTGCCATTTCATTCAATTTTTCTTTAATCACTCCACCAACAAATCCCAGAGCACTGATTCCGACAACGGTTGCGAAGGTGGTCACTAGAATATATTCCATAGCAGCGCCGCCATATTCTGCAGATTTTTCTTTTTTTATTAATCGGAAAAAACTTCTAACTGTCTTAGGCTTTACCATATATTATCTCCCTTAAAGTGTGTTGAGGTATGAAGATAGGTTAAAAAAGCTCTGTCCGTAAAATGACTTTAATTCCTGCATCTTAAAATGCAAAAACCTTCGCTTTGTATTAGAATAAAAGAAATTTGCTGTTCCTCTTATTAAAAATGAGAATGTAGTGGGGGTCTTCATGGCAGTTAGTGATCAAGAACAAAAAAGCATTGATACAAGTCATTCTGTTTCCCTATTGCGTCAGCAAATTGCGCATTCGATTTTTGGTCAAGAAGATTTGGTGACAGAGGCGATGTGCTGCCTTCTCGCAGGCGGTCACATAATTATGACGGGTGCACCAGGCCTTGCTAAAACCACATTGGTTCGGGTTATCGGTGCTAGTTTGAACCTGAAATTTCGGCGAGTACAATTTACTCCTGACTTACTTCCTTCAGATATTTTAGGAACCGAAGTATTAAACGTTGATGAAATGAGCAAGAAGCGAATATTTGAGTTTACTCAAGGTCCAATATTCACCAACCTCTTGTTAGCAGATGAAATCAATCGCGCTTCACCAAAAACACAATCAGCCTTATTAGAAGCGATGCAAGAACGTACAGTGACTATAGCGGGAGTCTCGCATAAGCTGCCGCAACCTTTTATGGTCTTTGCGACGCAAAACCCCTATGAGTCAGAAGGTACATTTCCGCTTCCTGAGGCCCAGCTAGATCGCTTTCTCATCCATGCTTTAGTAGATTATCCTGCGGCGGATGTTGAAGAAAAAATTCTTTTAGCTCACTCACAAAACTCTCTCTATGGCGAAATGCAGGATCAATCTGCTAAGAACACTCATATTTTTAACGAAGCAGAACTAAGAGGCTTGTTAGAAGCTGTCAAGGCCATCCCGGTTCCCGAGACTATAATATCAGCAATAGTTGAACTTGTGCGTTCAACTCGGCCAGATGATGAGCTCTGCCCAAAAGGTTATCAAGAAGCGATTTTGTACGGAGTCGGGCCTCGTGCTGGCATAAACTTAATTTCTGTTGCGCGTGCATTAGCTGCAATGGAAGGACAATCAATAGTGCGTTGGAAGCACATAAGACGTTTAGTTAAGCCGGTATTTCGCCATCGTATGCGCTTAAACATGGCGTCTATTCATGATGGTTTTACAAATGATTCTGTTGTTGAAAATCTGCTTGCAACTTTAGAACAGCGGCATCAGAAAATCATCGAGTAGCTTATTTGGCAAAGGAACCTAAATGCAGCAAACATTAGGTCAACTCCATCCAAATGATGGTCTTGAAGTTAATCCAAAGCACTCCAAGATGGACGTGCGTCCCTTTGGTAGCTATGTTTATCCATTTGCCAAGCCCAATCGACAGCCAGAAGGCGGGCGCGTTTATGTGCCGGGGGATCCTATTCGATTTATAGATTGGAAAGCATATGCAAAATCTGATCAACTCATTTTACGGGAAAAAAAAGAAGAAATCAGTGGGAAAATTGCGATCTATATCGACACTTCTGCGAGCATGAATTGGCCCAAAGATGAAGAAATTTTTACGAAGAATCCTGATCGTATTTGCACATCAAAATTAGAGTTGGCTTATCGTATTGCTTTTAATCTCGCTCACCATCATTTAAAAGCGGGAGATCAAGTAGCTCTTTATTTTGTCGATGAAAAAATTGAATCGACGTATTATAAAAAGATTAAATTTCGCTCAAGTAATGATGTTCAGTCGCTTTTTTTAAATGTTTGCTCTGTTAAAGATGGATTTGATAGTGACTTTGCAACAAAAGTTGCGACTCCACACAATAATTTTCAAGCTGCTGCCGATGTTGCATATTGGCTCGGCGACCTTATTTTCAATAAGCGTTACCAGAAGCTTTTATCCCAGCATCGCGTGAGCTTACTTTTACAAACTTTGTCAAATTTTGAAACCAACATAGATTGGTTAGAGGCTTCGATTAGTTATCGAGATTTAGCTAAAAAAAAGGAATTCCTCGGAAGAGACTTACTGTCAAACGATCAATATTTATTTCAGCTCAATAGGTGGTTTGATACTTTACAGTTAGAGGCAAAAGAGTTGTCCTATGCTTACCTTTTGCTGACAGATGCCACTCCTGTACACTTTTATGCTTCTTATATAAAACAACTTGGAGTCTTGTAGAATTTAAAGTCAACAATGGAGAGTGAGTGGAATTTTTTTCAATATCAGCATTTGCTGGCCTTGCAGCTTCTTTTATAACATTAACCGGCGTGGCTTTTTGGTGGATTGCGCGAAAAAAAGTTCGCCGCATCTATTTACCAACGATAGCAATAATCGAGCTCAGCAATAAACAATTGCCGAAACTTCAAGTGACACAACCTCCTTGGCTTAGCTTTGTACTTTTTTCAGTGCTCAGTTGTTTAATTGCGCTGCTTTATTTTAGACCTTACTTACTTGAATTCAAAAACGAAGACAAAAAACAACAGCGACTGCATGTCTTTGTTGATCTAAGTCCTTCAATCTCAGCATCGACAAATATCGATGAGTTGAAAGCGAAGCTAAAAGAAATTATAGGTAATTTAGCAAAAGAAAGACTAGTCACCTTGAGTCATAGTCAGCAGACTGAAATAATTGAAGATTCAAGTACTGAGCATCTTAATGCGCAAATTGAAAAAATGACATTTCATCGCGGTGGATTGCGCCTCGGTGAAATTTTAGATGCTCATCTTAAAAAACTAGGAAAGGTTGATGCTATTCTAATAGTTTCAGATCGCGATAAGCATTCTTGGAATGGTTTTGATTGGCAATATTTAGCCGAGCAGATGCCTGTTTATTTATATAATCTCAGTGAAGGTGCGAATCATCAAAAAAATATTTTTATAAAATCTGCTTTTAACATATTGCGGAGTGGCGTGAGTCAACAAAATTGGAATTTGATTATTGCTAGAAATGACAGCGGTCAGGTACATAGTGGTATTCTAGTTGCTAAATACAATGGCAAAGAAATGGCAAAAACAGACTTTAGCTTTCCTAAGGATAAAAATGAAATTGAAATTCAAATCGATTGGATGCAAGACTTGATTAAAAACGATGAGCCTATTATTTTTGAAATTATTGCTGCGCCAGATGCTAATATCATTTCTATAGATGATCAATTTTTCGCTCAATTCCGGCAACAAGCCAATTCAGCTGCAAGCATTGGTGGCATTAAAGGCGAACAGTATTTGCGTGATGCTTCTTATCATTTCAATAAAATAATTGGAATTCTTGGGATGAAAACTCGAAATTTCGAAAAATATGATCCGAAGATGTTGCAACAATTCCATCCTAAACTTGTCAGTATATTTTTTGATGGAATCTTAGAAAGCAAGATGTATTGTCCCCAACCTAAGGATCTAAGGGAAAGTTCGCTGACAAAATCTATGGTACATTTGTGGCTAATCCCAGATGGCAAGCCGTATTCAACAAGTTCTTTATGCGAATGTTTTGTTCAGCTGAAATATCAAGAAAGCGCAAATCAACATACTCACCTTTGTGCCGATGTTAAAGACAGACAGCCGCTTATCGACTTTTTAGTGGCTATGGGTGCAGTGCAATTAGGTGGAAGTGTAGAGGATCGTGCGGGAGCAATTGCTTATCACCTTAAGCTAGCAGATTTTGAAGTTACGACTTTCACAGTGCCGCTGCAACCAAATCTCAATTTTGGTCTCGATCATGGAAGTCTTCCTTTTATAGTTAAACAAGTTGCTCTGTGGTCTAAACTGATTGAAGACGAACGAATGACCTTAGAGACAGATTGGGCGCGATACGAGGATATTAGCCGCATTATTGATAAAGAGCAGGAAGAATTCAGCTACTTGATACAGAGGACAAATGTTCCTGTAGCAGAAAGTTTGCTAAATCAGGAAGCCTTCGAAGATCTACCTCCATTATTGAATTTAAATCAGATTGAAAATCCATTAGCCATCGATTCTGGCGAGCCGCATAAAAATCCTGAATATATATTAATGACTGTGACTTTTTTAGCTATTGCAATTTTGCTGCTTGAGGCTTTTTTATACTTCTTGCTCAAATTGCGACCGCGTTTGACTGCTTGGATTGCTTCAATATATTTTTTAATTTTATTTGCTTCTGCTGATGGTCGATTGTTTGCGAATACAGAAATAATTGAATTTAGCAAAAAAAATGCTGGAATTTTCACCAATCTAGCCGGTGAAGTCGAAGATCGTACTAGTATTGAATTAAATCCAACAGCAAAAAATTATAGCGATATCAATTCTCGATTGCTTGAAAGCCCTTGGATTTGGGTTTCTCAAGACGAAAGAATAACGGATGCAAATGGAGCGATTCGCAGCGAATTTTTGCTATGGCTGCGTAAAGGTGGATTTTTGGTTTTAGAAAATGTTGCGAATACAGCTTCTCTAGAAAAGTTGTTCCCTGAACGCGTAAATAATGAGTTCATGTCGAGATGGCAAATTATACCACCAGACCACGAGCTCATGCGCAGTTTTTATTTAATTGATAGTCTACCAACCTGTGCGAGTAAGTTGTGGTATGGGTATAGTTTCGATGGAAGAATAGCTGTATTAGCCTTACCTTTTTCTTTATTAGAAATGCTAAAAGACAATTTTCGAGAATCACTGAGTTGCCTTAATCCGCACAATCGAGAAGTGCTGACGCGTACTTTTGTAAATATTATGATGGTGGCCTTAGCTACTGATTATAAGAAAGACCAAATTCATTTGCCCGAGATTTTGAAAAGGCTACGATAGTAATGAGTTTTGATTATTTGATATTTATTCTGATCGGAGCCCTATTGCTCTATAGTGCAGCTCTTTTTTTGCGATATACGCGTACTCGAGCTGCATTGATTGCTTTAACTCGAATTATTTGGATGCTTCCCTTAGCGATAGCGCTATTTCCTAAAAATGAAATGTCAAAACGCCCAAAATCTATCGCAAAAGCTCCGCTAAATATTTTTTTGGATGACTCGCATAGCATGAAGGAACTTAATGGTTATTCTGACAAGACATTATTTACAGAAGCAGAAAATGTTATAGAAAATATCGAAAAAACATGCGTTGAATTAGGCTGTCAGCCTAACATTCAACTTTTAAGTGAATTAGATCCCATCAAAAATCAAAACCGAAGCCGACTTAGTTTACTTTTGCCCGGCTGGCTAAGTCGCGCAACGCTAGACCCCTGGGTTGTGCTTTCTGATGGAGGTGATTTTCAACCACAATCGCAATGGCCAATTGAAAAATTGAGACAAATGATTGGACCTAAAAATGGCTTGTTAGTCGGTTTTGATAACAAAGGCGCGGAAAACGTTTGGATACCAAATGTACAAGTTAGCCCCTTAGCCTTTGAAGGGAAAACAACCCAAATGAAGATTTTTTTGGCGCGTAAGTCAAAACAAAATCTTGCAGAGCGTTTACAAATTCAAGTTTCCAATAACGATCAAGTTATTGCTTCTAACAGCGAAGCGATGTTTGGCGCTCATGAAAAAGAGCTTAGTGTTGATATAGTGATTCCTGCATTACCACGTGGTGCCCACCTGCTCAAAGTTGCTGTTTTACCATCAGCAAATGAGACGCACCTATGGGACAATACAAGATATATAAATATAGAAGTCATGCCGAATACCGTTGGTGTTCTGCATTTACTTGGTAGCCCGAGTTGGGATGGTCGTTTTTTACGGAGATATTTAAAGAGTGAGCCTAAATATGATTTAGTCAGCTTTTATATTTTACGAGATCCGCGCGATAGTAATTTTGTTAACGAAAGAGAATTGAGCTTAATCCCTTTCCCAGTTGAAAGACTCTTTAATGAAGAGTTAAGTAGTTTTAAAATATTAATTGTCCAAAACTTCGCTTTATTTCAATTCTTAAGTCCAGAGTATCAAAAAAATTTAGTAGAATTTGTTAAAAAAGGTGGGGCCTTGTTTTTTATTGGCGGCCCACGCAGCTTGACTCAGGCAGATCTCAGTAACAGTCCACTCAAAGAAATATTTCCCTTTGATGCTTCTGATTTGGCGTTAAACCAAGCGCCCAAAACTCGTCTTGCTACCAATCAGCTTTTTTCGTTAGACCTTTCGAAGCGATCCTATAAAAGCACACCTTTCAAAATTGAGTTTGCCGAAGTCAGCCCAGAAAAGCGGGCTTTGGTAAATGTTCACGACGATTGGAAGGAGCTGCAATCAGATCTGAGTGCGATTACTAATCTTGAAGGTCTAAATGAGTTCAGCAAGACACGTGCAGATGTCGATAGTACATTTTTACTTCTTGCAAAAGATCAAACAAATAAAACAAGTCCTCTAGCAGTAGCTACATATCCTGGACAGGGAAGAGCGCTATGGCTATTGACAGATTCGATTTGGCGCTTAGTCATGTCTCAAGAAATAGGAGCTCCCAGGCGAGTCTATGATCAATTTGTTCATGCTGCTATGACCTGGCTTTTACGCCAAGAGTTTAAGCGCCCAATCCAATTTTTAAGTGCGAGCCTTTCTGATATTGAAAATGGCCAACTGGAATGGGTTGCTCATTTGAATGGTTCGATTTTGCCTCATCTCAAAGAGCTAGATCTTTGGAAAATAAATGTATGTGGAATTGAGGTCGACAATAAAGATATCGTTATTAAAAAACTTAATGAACAAAGTTGGCTCCTCGAAAGTAGACTTTCCTTGCAACAAAAAGCCGGAGCGGTTTGTCGTTTTGAAGTTAAAACTTTTGTCGACAAATTGGGTTCAGATCGAGCAGAATTTACGACAATTATTCCGGACAGCCTTGAAGATAGCGAAGTCGGTGCGATGCCTGAAAAAATCCACGAATTGGCTAATATTCTTCGTGCACCTTTTTACACAAATGAGTCCGAAAATGAGTTGCAGCGACAGGTGAATAATTGGTTATTACAGCTTTTCGAAAAGCGCCAAGAGGCTTTAGGCCAAGAGTTGAAAGTACAATTAAATCATTATTGGGCTTTTGATAAGTGGTGGATATGGCTGTGTTTGTTGTTCTTGCCTCTGGAAGTTCTACTGAGAAAAAAGCTTATTTAAGCGGGAATTTTCTACGATAGACTAATGAAAATGTATTCATAGATTTATTTTAAAAGACTAATCTAAAATATATTGACTTGTGAAGTTGCACCTTGATATGAGGAGCTGTTCGTTGCTATTTATTTTTTCAATAAAATTAGGAGTTAGATATGAAAAAAGCAAAGTATTTGGGTGGGTTACTTTTGATCTCTTTGTCTAGTACTGTGT
>JAGOVF010000260.1 GCA_018060885.1 Oligoflexales bacterium
ATAAATATAAACAAATGGCCAAAAAAAATAGCCAATCTGGATTATTTAGATGACTTATTACAAAATTTTATATTTAGCATGCTTGCCCAGCTGCCCAGCCGGATGACCAAGCCCATTGAAAGTTGTACCCCCCAGCCAACCAGTGACATCAACTGCTTCGCCGATAAAAAATAGCCCTGGAACTTTGTTGGCTTCAAAGGTTTTTGAAGAAAGCTCCTTCGTATTTACCCATTACACCTCAAGATGCGAACTTTAGGCTATGCACAATCACAAAAAATATTTTAACCGAATGCCATTGAGGGTTTCATAACTTCCATCATCAATTTCCATTAGATTATCGCAATGGCATTCGTTATTTTCATTATGATCCAACCAAATGGTTGATTTACGGTCTTTCGAAAATTGGTTTGGCGAGTCATTAGATTTTAGCTTATTAATTGCGAGTTGAGGAAGAACGCTTGAAACGGCTGCATCAACAAAATGCCGATTTTGTTCAGCAAAAAATTGAGCAGGTAAAAGAGCAATATCAAACCCCACAAACATCAGCTGCAGGATTATCTGCGTACCATCAAAATAGCGCAGCAAGAACTGAACGAATCATTAATGAGTTGGCGGCAGTTGCAAGTCTCTTAAATATGACAACAAAAAGGGCGAGTGTGATTCGCCCTTTCTTCATTGACTAAACAGTGACACTAGCGATCAGCAGGGGCTCCTGATATTCTTGGCCTTTATTGTCTTGCGAGCAACCCGTAAAAAAGCTCAGCACACACTGTGTGACGCCGCATACTGTCTCTACAAAAGTATTTAGCTTTGGCTGATTTTCTCCACGTAATATGATGTCTTCTGCTGTAACTTCTTCAGATGGATGACCAAGCTGCTTATGCAATTCATTTCTTGCTAGCGCAAGTGCATGTATCAACTCATTAGGAGTGAAGTCAGCTTTGCCATAATAAAAACTTCTAAATCCTGACATGATAAACCACATAACCCAGCGATCGAATGTAGACTCATCCTTCTTGTCTGAAATACAATGATAAATATAAGCTTGCGCAGCCTTTTGAGACATGTATGACACCATACCTCCACGAAAAGCGACATACTCATTGAGCAAATTATGTGGAGCGAATATAGCAGCGACAGATTGCTGCTGAATTTTGTTAAGTACAACATTTATAACGCTTAGGTCTTCAGTGAAATACAAAAAACTAGATCCACGCGCGACCCTGCCGAGAAAAGAAGCTCCAGCAGCTCTTATTGTAATACTTTTATCTTCCTTATAGGGCGCAGCCAATGCATTAAATCCTTCCAAAGCTAAAGCATATCTTTTTTCATAGCCATCGAGTACGTCTTCATGTTTCACTGAATTTCTGCGTCGTGTTAACTCCTCTTCACCAACATTTTTCACAGCAATTTTTAGAATTGCTAAATCACGCAAGGCAGCCAGTGTAACAATTACAGGCAATAAAGCGGCAATAGTAGCCAAAAAAATCACAAGAGTGGATGATGGTTGTTCAAAAGAAGAAACAATAAATCCTGCAAGGCCGGCTCCAACGACAATAGACATCAAATTTTTCAAATCAAATATATAAGTGTAAGCTTTTAATTTTTTTGATCTTGCCGCCGTAGCATATTCTTGATCTGTCACTTCAGCATAAAGACCACTCAACCATGCATTTGTAATTTTAACAGGTCGTGTTAAAAGTGTAACAATAAAAGTTGATGCAAGACCAAGTGAAAATAGCATTTTTTGCTCAAATTTATTAGTGGTATATCCAAAACCAGCAGGTATGTATCCTGCGATCGCTCCAAAACCTAGAGAACGATATACAGTAACAGAAGTCGCCTCTATAGCGACTTGTAAATATCGAGATACAGATCGATCATGGCGTTCTGCTTTTTGATAATCATTAATTCCTTTAAAAGTCATATCTGCTAATCCTTTACACCATGCAAGATAATAGATAGCTCCGGCTGGAATAAGTAGAATAAAAAACAAACTATTTGTGGCTAAATAACTTGCGTCATCATTGATTTCACTAGAATATTTATCAAGGCCAAGCCAACCACCAGCAGCTCCAATTGGGAAGCTGATAGAGCCACAAATGTAATAAAGTCTTATCAAAGCAAGTGTTAGCGGGGTATAAGATTTCGGACTAGCAGTTAAAATATGCTCATCTGAGTCATCACGTGGACTGATCGTCCAAAGATTTGTATCCCAGTCGCCTGTAGCAGAAATATATGTAATTGACAAACATAGCCACATTAAGCTCGCTGGAAAATAAGGACTCAATCCTTTCTCTGCAGTATCTTCTTGAAAGATAAAGTACAGGCACTCAGCAGCTAATGAAATCGATAATAAAATAAAAAAAGTATTGCGTTGTAATGCCTTGTAACTACGTGGAACAAACGGTTTATCTTTATCGTCCATTGTTGTCAAACTGTCAATCGCAGCAGTATAGTCTTCAATATATTTTTTTAGTTTTTGATGGTTAGCATCCGGTTCAGCAACATCGGTATCTGTTTCTCTTTCGTTATTAGACAAAAGAGCTGTCAGTGCTTGTGTTCGTTTTAGTATTAGTTCTGGTTCTGCACTATAACCTGTCAACATTATTTGCATTCCTTATTATTATAGGTGATCAAAATGGTATAATAGTTGCTTAATCTTAAGCCAGCGTTATGGCGTCAAATATTTTGCCG
>JAGOVF010000131.1 GCA_018060885.1 Oligoflexales bacterium
GGCATATGGGGTTTGACCCGCGAGCTTAGCCTCGCGGGACCTGTGCATGCCCATGAATGGCCTGTAATTAGCGGAAACGAGTGCATTGGGCAAAATTGGGGAGTCGCTTTGTTCAATGAACCTGGAGGATATGGCATTGGCCAAATTTTTCCGGAAGGAAGGTCCCAAAATATTAAATCCTTCCAGTTTCCAGTTGGGACTGTCTCAACAAAGCTATTGTTCACTGGGGCCTCCACTCAACAGGTACCGCTTATTGAAAACGCAATGCAAATTAACGCAATGATCAATGGCGGTGGAACCTGTGAAGGTAAACTCAACCCCCGAGAGCTTACTACAATGCGCCACATACAAATGGACGTCATGATGCGATTTGGAGATGGCTCAGACGATTGGATTTTTGGTGTTTTTGCATATTCACCTTCTTACGTTGAGAAGTATTGGCAAGGGATGGTTCCTATAGGTGTGCAATTCGGCGTCGCTAAGCATGAGACTGTTGCAGTGTATGAAGATATGAAGCCGAACGGCTTTGAAGGACGGCTCAACGGTCCTGGCGACAACCCGCTCTCCAGCTGCTTCTCTTGCCACGCGAGAGCTCAATGGCCTGAACCAACATTACAACGAATGCCATTTGCGCCAGCAGACTCGCTTGACAATAAATTCATTTGTTTATTGCATGACTGGGGCGGGGAAAAAAAATGTGGGTTGAGTGCCTGTTCGATCCTGGGCGATTGTATTCCTCCTGGTCGAGCACCGATTATTCCTGGGTTTCACAATGCAGACTATGCTTTGCAGATCCCTCTAGCACTCATAAATAAACATAGGTGAGAACAATCTATTTATTTCAGAATTGGTAGACCTAAAAAATGGAGCTGGACATGCAATTTCGAAATTTTCTTTTGATTTTCGTTGTTGGAATAAACCAACAATTAATTGCATCCGGCGGGCCGAGCGACGCATTGACATATGAATGTACCGGAGGAGGCAGCTCTCTAATTTTACTTAAGTTGGAAGAAGCTTATAGTTCGGAAATGCGCGGCTACGCTACGGCTTACGACGACAAAGGTCGACGCGGATTTCCTAAAACATCTGCGGACTCTTGCCGGGAACTGCGAGCCTTAATAAATGAGCATTATCCTGCTGTAGCCGATGCGCAAATGATCTGTGGCACTGAGAAGCCATCAGAGGTCAGCAGACCGAAAATCCAAACCACGAAATCGGGGTTTCGATTTTTAATCTGGTTAGGCGCTGGACACCGAGCGACAAAAGCACGCCTTGAAGTACAAGATGGCTCAACCTATCGAAATGTTTATGATGATCTAAATTGTAGAGTGGTGCAAAATTGATGTTTAATATCAACACGCTTCCGGTATGAGCTAGTCAGGATGAGGCATTCTGTTAAAGAGGTTCAGAAGGGGTACTAGAAAGTAAATTGGGAAACAGTTTATAAAAATTAAAAAATTCCTCAATGAATTGGCGCTTTGAACTAAGATAGCTACGCTTTGCAAAAATAAAATTATCGAAATCACGTTTAAATTGATCTGCATCAGCCTTTCCTTGTTTAAAAAGCTGCTCTTGCTTGGCGACTATTTTTTCATAACTATTTGAGATACTTTCCAAGGTCTTAAGTTTGTCAAATAGCAATACAAGAGATTTTTGAGTCCTTTCATTAGAATTTTGCCAGTTTTGGGTCTCCATTTGACTTCGAGATTCAGATTGCTGAACATTTAACTTTTTATTTTTAATGTCATAGTAATTTGAACCACTTTCAAAAATTTGCCATTGCAAGCCAAAAACCATTTCCAAATAGTCTTCTTTGGAGCTTAGCAAATTTGCAATGCTATCGTGTTGTTTGCCGTAATTTAAGCTCGTAAATAAATTGGGCGCTAAAGCAAGTTTTGCAGCAAAGTGTTGTTGTTCTGCTATTTCAATATCTTTTTCTGCTATTAATACGTTGAAACTAGCGCTGCTTTTATTTTGATTAATCTGCGAAATAATATAATCCAATTCTCCCCATTTTTTTTCATAGGGTACTTCTCGTAGGCTTCTACTATTCAAATAGCTTTCCAATATATGAATAGAAATACCGATATCTACTTGGCGAGTTTTATGCTCATCATAGGCGATTTCCCATCGAAGTTTAGAAATTTGATCGACATAGCCTGATTTGTAACGTTGTTCATAAAGTTCTTGCCATTTCTTTGCAAGGCTCTCTTGGTTTTGTAAATAGTTGGCTTCTTCCTTGAATAAATCTAAGCGCAACATGACAGATAAAACTGTAAAATAAGTCTCTTGAAGCTGTTGCAGATATCTGAGTCTGGCTCTTTCTATCTGGGCATTTTTGCGGTGTATTTCCCCAGCTAGAAGGTTCTGTAAGGTAAGATCAAGATTGATGGAAAGATTTGTATTTTTTTGCGCATTTTGATTTTCAGGATGCCCGTCTTTCCAAAGTTCGGATGATAGATTTACCTTAGGCCCCCACTGGGAGTATGTTTGGCGCTGTTCATAGGTTGCGATGCTGATCTGATATTCGAATTCTTTAACTTCGGGAAGTTCCTTAATTTTATTTAAAAGCAAAGCATTCTCATTGCTAGCAAAACTAGTTTCGACGAAAATAGAAACTACTATGATCAATAAGTAAATCGAGTTCGCGATCAAACTTCAAACTCCTTGTGTTTTATTATGAGAAATATAGAGTAATGTAGGCACGACAAATAAGACTAAAAATGTCGAAATCGTTAATCCTCCACAAATTGCTAAACCTAAAGGTTGTAAGACCTCGCCGCCAGCACCAAACGCCAGCGCTATTGGAAGCATACCGACTATAGTCGTTATTGATGTTATAAGTATTGGTCGGATCCTGTCCTTAGAGGCCCTAATTATGATCGACTTAATCGAAGTTTCAGGTTCAGCTTTACTGTATATATTGAAAAAATCGGTGATGAGTATTGAATTATTGACGGCAGTCCCAGCAAGCAATATGAGACCTAACATTGAGTAAACAGATAGAACGCTGTTAAAGGCATATAAAGCAAAGCCAACGCCAGCAGCTCCAAACGGAATGGCTGCCATTACAATGAAAACTTGTTTAAAACGATTAAATTCAAATATCAGTACAAGAAAAATGAGACATATAGAAATTGCTAACGCTTTGATGAGCGATAATATATTTTCGCTAACTTCTTCTCCTACTGGCGCAAAATGCCACTGATCTCTCGTTAGGTTTTTGTCTAATACATTTGTCAATCTCGCCTCTTTTTCCTTTTGAGTGAGAGGTTTTCCAGCTTTACTTTGTTCCAAGCTGATATCTATATGATAACGCTCTCTACCATTGCTATAGAGAAAGCGATTATTGCCTTCACTTGTTTCGAGCTTAACAAAAGCTTTTAATGGTGTTGGACGTTTGTTAATGACTATAGGAATATTTTCTATGTCTTCATTTGTTTGTACCAAGTGTTCTGCGACACGCGTTTCTACTTCGACAGTTTTTTCATCATGCTCAAAGCTTCTTAAGCGACGTGCGTTGAATAGATAACTAAGATAATTTGACAACGAAGATTCGCTAAAACGTCCCTGAGTTGCCTCTGCGAGCCATCTCCAGGTTTCGTCCGGAGCATGAAATTTTAGATATTCATCCATTTGAGGATCAAAGCGGTATGATTTTGAAAGTCCATTTGTGTCTAGTGCATCGCTGTTGATAATTTGAGTTAACAATCTAAAGTTTTCCTTTTTCTCTGCGCTGTTGTCACCGAGAGCTTCAATCGCAAAATCAGGAACATTTTCAACAGAGAGAGAAGTTGGATTCCAATTATAGATATTAACACCATATTCCAGAGTTGAAGGAATCCAAGTCTTAAGATCTGCTTCGAATTTTAAGGCATCTTTGCGGTCATAAAGTATGAAATTAAAAAATCCATTGCTTTCATCCCATTGATAGGTGGTTTGGCTATAGGTTCTTATGCGCTCATCGAGTTTGTGAGCAAAGGATTGTTCAATTTCGTCGAGTTTTTTTATTTTTTGCTCTTGATCTAAGCTGGAGTCAAAAAATTCTAATTGGGCTCTTACAATGTTACTTTTAGATTTTCCAATTATTTCTTTCTTAATAAAAAAGAGCAAACCAGTTCCAGAGGCAACAATAAGCAAAGTGCAAATCATGAGTATGGTCACGTTAGTTTTGGAATTTAAGATTTTTTCTAAAATTCTCGAGTATACATTGACAACTAAGCTTTGTTCGTAATTTTTTGAGTTTTGCTTAGGTAGGTGCCATTGAAACCAACCCTTATTTAAGAAAAAGTAGATGAGCGATGGGATAATAAGAAGGGTCACTATAAGGGAAATTGATAACACAGCAATAACAACGATAGCTAAATCTCCGAGAATTGCACTTGTAATTGGAGAAGTGAAAGGAATAGGTAAAAAAACAATAACAGTGGTTAATAATGATGCAATAATACTGGCACGAACTTTTTTGACTCCTTGCCATATGATATCAAGTTTTGTTTGATCTTTATTAGCTGAATTTTGAAATTCACTGAAGATATTCTCCAGAATAACTACTGCGCTATCAACTGTCATGCCTGAAGCTATTGCCATGGCACCAATTGAAATAAGATTTATATCTATATTAAATAGGCGCATGACAAGCAATCCGCCGAATAGGGAAAGTGGAACGCAAAGGGAAATAATTAAAGTAGTGGAAAGTGCTCTTAAAAAAACAAAAACAATAATTGTGGAGGCGAAAATCCCCAACAGTACCGCAAACAGTACATCAAAAATGGCTTCGTTTATCACACGTGTAGGATCCAAGAATGGTGAAACTGAAATATAGGGCATTTTTTCCGTTACTTGATTGATGAGAGTTGTTTTTACCTGATAGGCAACCGCAGCTAGATTAGCTGTGCTGTTTATATTGAATGTGATTGCGGAGCTATACTGTCCTGCTTTTCGAGTAACTTCTCCATCTCGTTGTGGTTTAAAATTTACGTCAGCCAAATCTTTGAGACGTATTATAACTTCTTTTTCGGATCGGACAGCGAGTTGCCGGAAATCTTCGAGACCTTTCTGACTGTTCACAAAAAGAGTATTTTTAGCTTGGTCAAAGGTGGGTTTCCATTTTCCTAAGTCTTTATCAAACTCTTTTTCTCGAAGGACTCTGAGAACTTCATCTAAGGTTATGTCATACGCAGCGAGTTTTTCAGGAATGAATTCAATTAAAATTTTTTCCTGATTATATTGATTAAACCAGACGCCATCTACACCTCTGATTTGTGATAATACGGGAATGATTTTTTTATCAAATTCCTCCATCCATTCTAAACCAGCGGAACTTGTATTAAATAATATAAAGCTGACTTGAGAGCTTCGCAGGTCAGGAGACCACTGCCAGAAGTTCCCCCATTCCCGCGGGAAACGTCCAACAAAAGCTGATGTTATTTTTCTAGTTTCGGTAAAAGCATCTTCTCTTTCAATTCCCCATTTGTATTTTAAGGAGAACATGACGCCTTCGCCATAATAACTCACTTCAACATTATCAACGTCTTTATGATTCATAAATGCGAGTTCTATTTGTTCCCCATATAAAGCGCGAAACTGTTGAGATGACATACCAGGATGAGTGATTCCCGTTCTGTCCTCAGGTTTGCTCGCTTTAGGATAGAGTGCAATTGGGGAGTCGAAGCTTAAAAACACTCCGGAAAAGAGTAAAACAAAGATGATCATCCAAATTGCATTGGTTTTTGTATAGAGGGTTCGTAGCATATTTAGCCTAATTACAATTGTTCAATAGGAGCAGTTGCAGAGTTCTGAGTCGGAATTGTTTTGACTCTGTCGCCGTCATTTGGTTTTTTTGTGTAGCGAGTCACGATGTTATATTTTTCTTTTAAACCTGAAAGGACCTCGATATTATTTTTGTGATATTTTCCGGTTTGCACTGCTTTCCAAGAGACTAAACCTTTGCTTCCTATGACGGCTACTTTTTTTTGGTTGTCTAAATTTTTAACGGCCTCTTTTGAAATTAATAAAGTTTTTTTGAAATTTGATTTTAAAACGACTGTTACCCAGGTACCGACACTAAGCTTTATTTTTGCTGTCGGTTTTATTTCAATATCTACGGGATAGGTTAAGGTCGTCGAGTCCATAATGGCTCCTACCGAAAGTACTTTTAGTTCTAAATCTATAGGCCTTTGACTGACACTAAGATCCGCATTCAACTTATAGCTGCCATCTAGCAGCACACTTCTGTCTTGTTCTGTTACATAAATACGCGTTTTTAATGAAAGTGGGTCATAAATTCTAGCGACGGCCTGATTCTCGTCAACTAAGGAGCCTTCTTCCAAGTTCCAGATGCCAACAATGCCGGTGATAGGACTGATTATTGAGTGGTGGTGGACATCAAAGCCTTTTAATAGAGGCTTTACAAGCCCAACGACTTGCCCTTTTTTTACCGCTAAGCCTTGGGTTATTACTTTTTCAACTAATATTCCACGCACTTCAGAAGGCACATTAAAATCTCTGACGGAGAAAACCCTACCCATATAACGCGATGACTCATAAATTTCGCTGGCGCGTACAGTCTCGGTATAAACTTCTATGAGTTTTTGCTCAGGGAGGGCTTCATTCTTGGTATCTGATTTTTTTGCGTCCTTAAGACAAGCAGTCATCGTGAAAAGCACAGAACTCAAAACAAAGGCCGCTTTCACGAGTTTTATTTTAGCTTTCAAATTGAGCCTCCAGCGAGAATTTTTAATTAATACAGGATATTAGCTGTATATTCAAGGATGGTTTACAAAAGAACTTTTTCAAAGTTTCAGATATCCGGCTTTCAGTATTCATGAATTCCAGAATGGCCAGTCACTTATCAATTTCGTACTAATTGCGCAATGTTCTTTTTAGGATAGGGAAGTATGGTGAAGCTGGACTTTTCAATCAATCTAAAAGACCAAAAAGCATCTGGCATACGCTTTCCTGTGGCCAAAAGCGCTTTATAAAGCGTGTATTACCGGACTAAGCGATCCACATCAGCCTAATGAGCTTTGGTGTGCTGATTTCAAAGGTCAGTTTAAGTTACAGAATAGACACTATTGCTATCCGTTAACAATAACTGGCTATGCTTCACGATTTTTGATTTGTTGTGAAGGACTTGATAATCCTCCGCAGAAATTCGTCTAAAACCAAAAGAGAAAAAGGGCTTCGACTTTAATGAAGAAGCGAAAAAGAAATATAAAAACATGCGCTGGGCTAAATTGCTGGCTCGCATTTTTAGATTGATATATTGAAATGTACAAAATGTGGTGGCGAGCTCAAGCCTGTAGGCTCAGTCGCTTTACCTCAGAAATGCGGATCTCACACCAAATTACAATTCTGGATAGTCGAAACGCACATCAGGTTCCGGATATTATAATTTAGGGGCACTTTGATCAAAGTCGGGCGGACTAAAATTAGAGGTGTTCAACGTCTCATATCTTGTTTTTATATTGTTTTTGCAGCAAAAATTCACAACATAGGACTGAGTTTTATATTCAAATAAAACTCAGTCCCTTGTGAATCTATCTAAAAAGGACCACCGACTTCAAGAGTAAAGGTACTACCGTTATTCCCAGAAAAACTTACCTCGGCGGGATTTTTAAAATAATCGCTAATTAAAAATCGCCTTTCATTTACAATCATAGCCTCGCAATGATCGTTAGTTCTGTATAGCACTGACACTCCACACTGTGGTGGCAAAGACTCTAAACAACTCTCAATTTGTAGTTTATATTCATGCTCTCCACAGCCACCTCCAGTCCCATGCGTTATAACAAACTCATTTGTATCTGGATCAATTACAGCGGAATCGACCTTAATGGGTTCAAACTCGCCCAAGCCGGACGAGTCCCCAGCAGCATTAGGCTTTTTCGAAGTCGTGTAAGTTATATCTGAATTTTGTATAGTAGTCCTAAATCCATCCTTTTTGTAATTAATTGAGCTAATGTTTTCTAGGGAAAAGTCGAGTTCTTCGTAATCGATATTAATTGTACCATCTTTATCTGATAAAACTATACAGGGACATTTTGCTGAAACGTACTCGCTGCTTAATGGGATAGTATTTTCTGCGTCTTCCCAAAGAGCCTTGAATATATTCTCTCCGTCTGCAAATGGCGTCAACTCAAAATTAACTGTTTCGCCATCGACCTCAAAAGATCCGTATTTTTTATTTATTACTGGAAGAATTGCAGCATCAAAACCAAAGTATTTTATATGAGTCTCTTTTTTAAATTCATCCAGTGTTATATGCACAAAATCTGAGTCTGCATCTGTTGGCGAACCTGAAGCCCCAGGCTTACTTGTTAAGCCTGACATAGAAGCTATCCGTATTTGCCCATCAGGGTAAAGCGGAAGATCAACATCTTCATTTATTTTTTTGTCACTTTCCCAATTCTGGACGATTTTTGTAGACCACTTTCCTATAGCACCACCCGATAAATTGTTGCTAAAGGTGATGTTATACTTCATTATTGCGCTTGTAGTTGAAACTCCTTTTGCTCCCGGTTCAGTATTCAATTCAGTAATTCTAAATATACCACTTATGTCTCCTGGAGATTCAGGTTGTGGCTGAACTATGTCAGTATCTCCAGAGGAAATTCCCTTCGCACTGCTTTTGTTTTGCGCACTCTTGCAACTCCCAATACTCACAAGCAGCAAGGTAAATATAGTTGAAATACTTTTCGTGGACATGAAAACCTCCTCCTTAAAAAACAATTTTTTTGAAATGCATACGTTAAGTTTACAGGTAATTTGTTTCAGAAAAAAACTTTTTTAAAAAATAATTAAACTGAAATTAAACAAATCATTAAAATCAACCATTACCTCAGCAATTGCAGCTTATTCGGGCATCAATGAGAAGCCCCATCCCTTATGAAGTAATAATTGTAAGCGATCCTTCGCGTACGCTCAAGAAGGCCGAAAAAGTGATCTTCCGCAAAGCTGTCTCCTATCCGATGATAGGGTGGCAAACTTGATTAAACAAATAAGCCAAAAGGTTCTGGCTTACTTAAAAAGAAAAGCTTACCTCGATAAAGATGGAGTTATTGTAGTAAATCCTGAGACTGATGATATCTTCAAAGACTATGAATCCATTAATCAGGCTACAGCCAGCTCCCTGGCTGTGCCGATTGCATTCTGACCTAACGCTGGAAAATATGTTACTCGCATCGGATCAGGTTTCGGCTTTGGAGAGGAAATACCTTTAGCAACAAAAGGAAAACGCTACTATTCAATAAACGGCTTTTCCCTCCACGCCAATACACATATCAATCCACTTCTCCAGCATTAAATTTTATTCACCAGAGGCACATTCCGGAAATTCAAGACATTAGCTCCCTGAGTAATTGTCTGCCCCATTTGTGAGCTTCCTACAGTTTCGTTGACAGCAAGTTTAGCCGCCAATAGTTTTTGTTCATACTCTTCTGGCGTTTTATAGCCAAGCGAAGAATGAATTCTCCTGCGATTGTAGAAACATTCAATCCATTCAAAGACACTATTTTTTGCTTCGGCTCTTGTTGCAAATTTTTCAAAATAGACATGCTCTGTCTTTAGTGTGCCGAAAAAACTCTCTACCGGGCTATTGTCCCAGCAGTTACCGCGTCGGCTCATGCTTTGTTTAAATCCAAAAAAGTCTAGAACAGCACGATGATCTGCACTTGCATATTGGCTTCCACGGTCTGAGTGAAATAAAGCGTTATTTTTAATCTTTGAACGCCTAGCAGCCATCTTTAGTGCATTAATCACAAG
>JAGOVF010000261.1 GCA_018060885.1 Oligoflexales bacterium
GCCATATACAGCATAATTATCACCGCAAAAGCTAATGGTATCGATACATATTCATATTTGCGATTTCTCTTTGAAAGAATGCCCGCAGCAAAAACCGCAGAGGAATATGAGCAGCTTCTACCTTGGAACTTCAAAAAAAGTTTTAACTAAACATCGGTTTAAAAAACATCTTTAGAAAAAACTGCCTAGTTTGTAATGATTTAAAAAATCAATGAAGATTTGACCAAAATCTGCGTGGGTTTATTGAACGTATTGAATGTGAATTATTTGCCCAGACAATGTGTTTCGTGGAGCGCTTACGAAAATTTCGGCGATAGTCCTGCGGAATAAGAGATTATATTTTCAGCAAATTAATGTGCGCGGAATTTATCTTTATGATTTTTGATAGCTTGATACTGCCATCTATTAGTTCTATTGCAAGCATCAGCAATACCAAATTCGCCGTGTCCAACGACATCGTGCCAGCCAAACCAAAAGAAGTTGTTAATGTTGAGCGATCCCGCTGAAGAGGTAAAAAAATTAAAAACACTACTTATAAAACGAGTGCCTGCGGCAACTTCTTGAGGATTAGGATTTGGGCCCGCATGTATACCAATTTCTGTGATCCAAATTGGAACTTGTGATCCAATTAGAGTTCTGTGGGCATCAATGATTTCTGTAATTGAATAGGAATTGGGCAAACCAAAGGGATGTTCGTTGTAGTTGTCTACGCGCACTCCATAAAAATGCAGAGCCACTGCATCAAAATAGCGCTGACCCTGATTTGCTTCGATGACCTTTTTCAAATACAACTTCTGATCTAAGCTCGCCATGAGATCTTCTCCTGGCGAAGGATTTGCGGAAGTTTTTCCGAGGCCTGCGGTGACAATTTTTGGATAGGCCAAAGCTAGTTCGGTATAAGCGTCGCGGATCTTTTTATAGCCTCTTTGCAGAACTTCTGCATAGACTGCAGGGTGGGTTGCCGCAGGCGCTCCCTCATACGGAATATCTGGCTCATTACCTATCTGCCATGCAATTAGGTCGCTTCCAATATTTGCACCTAAATTCCTATTGTGGATAAGGTGCATCATTGCTTTTGGAAAGTAATAAAAGTCAGAATGAATAACCAGTAAGAGACGTAAGGGTGCGAGAGTTCCGTTTTTTCTTAGGGGCGAATTATTAACGGAGTCTATTAATTTCAAAAGTGGGATAAAACGTTCCGCCCATACATCCATAGCTTTTAAATAATCACTACCACTGTTACCGGCATCAATTAAATCGTGTGGCCGAAAAAAATTACTTTCTTGCCTAAGCCAGGTCAGTTTGAGCTCATTAATTTGTGTAACATTAGGAATATTAGCTCCCTTTTGTCCGTGACAGTCAACTCGATTGACGTCAATATTCATGCCGAAAAAAGGGGCCGTTCTTGAACTAAAGGAATCAATTTTGGATTCTTGGTGATCCGAAGTTTGGATGAGAGTGTCATAGTGACAACTACCACTTAGCAAAAATAATAAAACATGACATAAAAAAAATACAATGTAGCTTTTCATTTTTTTCTACCTTGCGTTATAAATAGATCTGCTGAAATTCGATAATCTTTTTTCACTATTTATTTGCTTTTACTATCATTAATAGAAATGTTGAACAACACAAAACAGCTTGATTCTAAGTATCTAAAATGACATAATAAATCACTACAAAAACCTTCAAATTTCTTGCGGAGTGCAAGTGCCTTTCTTTAAACATTTCTTCTACGGCCTGATATTTTTGGCACAAAATTGTGCACATTCTTCACAAAAATGGCATGAGCTTTATTCTAAAGAATTAGAAACCAGGGAGCTATTCTTAGAAATTGTCGAAGAAATTGATTGTCTGAAGCCAATTGAATTAAATTGTTGCAAAACTCAAGACAGCGAATGCCAAGTCTGCGAGCAGCGCGAAAAAGAATTGACCAAAATTTTTGAAATAAAATGCAGAGCGTCAGAAAGCCTTGATTGTCAAAAAGATGCTTCGACTTTCTTTTGCTGCGCTGCCGAAACCTTTGAGTGTATGAGCTGTAATTTTGACGCTCTGCGCCGCGCGGGTGACTACTCCAAAGCCTGTCCTGCAGCAGCTCAGTTTTAATCCCAATTAAGTACAATTTTCCCAGATTGCCCTGATGCCATTATTTCAAAACCCTGTTGAAAATCCTTAATGTCGAAACGATGGGTAATGATAGGTTTTAAATTAAGTCCACTTTGTAACATACTCGCCATTTTGTACCAGGTTTCATACATTTCGCGACCATAGATGCCCTTAATGATGAGGCCTTTAAATATAATATCGTCCCAATCAATAGCGACTTTTTCTGGGAGTATGCCCAGCAGCGCTATCTTTCCACCATGATTCATTGCCTTTAACATAGATTTAAAGGCCTCTGGGTTGCCGGACATTTCAAGGCCGACATCAAATCCCTCTTTCATTTTTAGTCGTTGCATAACGGCATTTAAATCTTCTTTAAGCGGATTAACAGCTGCGTTAACACCAAACTTTTCAGCCAAAGATAAGCGGTATTCGTTAACATCGGTAATTGCAATATAGCGAGCTCCAGCATGGCGCGCTATAGCGATGGCCATAATTCCAATAGGCCCTGCTCCGGTGATCAGAACGTCTTCTCCGACTAAATCAAAAGACAAAGCAGTATGTACAGCAT
>JAGOVF010000017.1 GCA_018060885.1 Oligoflexales bacterium
GGATGCTTAAAAGGAGGATAGCGCATGAAAAAAGACGCACCGATACCTTCTTGCAACTCGAGACGCTAAAAAAAATTAGCAACTCGCGTTAACGAAAAAAAATAAAAAAGAAACGTGAGGATTTGGGGTTTTATATACGTTGCAGAAAAGTCTTCTCGAACATCGTAGTAATAAACCACATGAGGTCCTCCACCGACAGAATAAGCTCGATCATCACTCCAAACCCATTTTCCTACTAGAGGGTATTTAGGCGGCCTTACCCATTTTCTTTCAGGCTCGTCTTCAACAAGTTTTGTCCCCTGATCATCTTTTTGGCCATCTTGATTATTTGATTTATCGTCTTTTCCACATGCAAAGATGAATAGAGACAAAGTTAAAAGTATAATTTTTGAAAAATGTGTTTTCATAATAAAATCTATCTCCAAAATTGATCTCGATAGTTCATTTCGCAGCGAAACGAATGGCGTCATATCAAAATGACACTTTTATGTCAATTTCTATGAAAACGCGCTAATTAGCTGATGCAGGTGGCTGGGAATATTCGGAGACTTGGAAGACAAAAATGGAGTTCGAGTTAAGCCTCGACCCATCTCATCTCGAATTCTATTTTTTCTTTAGACAAGGAAGATAAGAAAAAACGCGAAGGAGTTTACTTTATGCGTAAATGACTGAGCGTTTTTTATTATCTGACGAAGTATAAAGGAAAAAGAGAAGAGAGATGGCGGGAGCGACGGGACTCGAACCCGCGGCCTCCGGCGTGACAGGCCGGCGTTATAACCAACTTAACTACGCCCCCGCAGAGCGAAATGAGCTAGGATCTTAGCTCAGCTGAACAAAAAATGTCAATGACTATTATCGCTTGAACTGACTTCTGATGGTATTGGTTTTCTGAATTTTTTATCCTTGTAATCATGATCGCGGAAGAAAATGTCAGACGCAGTCAACAAAATAAATATAAACACAAACAAAAAAGAGCCTAAAAAATAGACCTTGTTTGCTGCCTCGTCAAACTTTAATCCCATAAAATAGGCACAAACAAAATATGCCTTTGTCGACGCGATAAGCATAGCAAGAGCAAAATCAAAGGCGCCAAAATCCATAGCTGCGGTTATAACCGTTATTATAGTCCCGAGTATCAAGAGCCCGAAGACCTTGTAGGCCATTTTATCTTCTAAAATATAGTGTTCATGGTGTTCGTCATGCGCGGACATATGAGCTTCCTTATCCCTAAAGTATTAGTAGCTTAGCAATCAATAAAATAAGCACCTTTTTCTAGATCAAATATAGCAATGGAAATAAATAAATCCAAACAAGGTCAACAAAGTGCCAATAAAGCCCTACCATCTCGACCGGAGTATAGTACTTAGGGCCAAATTCACCGCGGCGCGCTCGTAAGAGTATCCAAAATATAACGACCATCCCACCTACTACGTGGATTCCGTGAAGACCTGTCATTATGAAATAGAGCGAAAAGAACAAAGGGCTGTTTGGGTCAGTTACAGCTGTATTAGAAAAGCTTCCGGCGGTGGTGATTCCAATATGCAGCTTATGGCTATACTCAAAATATTTTACAACTAAAAACCCCAGCGCAAAAAGCAAGGTGAGAGCCAAACCCCAAACAGTGCGTTGTTTGTTGCCACGTTGGGCACCGCTCACGGCCATTGCCATCGACAAACTACTAGAAATGAGAATAATTGTGTTCAATCCACCCATACGCGGATCAAGGAAGGTCGCCCCTTCGACAAAAGACGCCGGATAGAGACCTCGAAGCAACGCATACATCACAAAAAGCGGGGCAAAAAACAACACCTCTTGTAATAAGAATAGCCACATGCCTTGTTTGCAAGTCACAAATTCGTGATCACCACTCTTAAAATGGTGGGCGTGATGATGGTCTGATCCCGCCGCCGCTGTGCTCATAAGTTACTCCCTTTTCATTCACGAAAAACAAACTAACAGTTGCGAACAACCTGCTGACTACTTTCGAACTAATTTTTCATCTTTGTATAATCATAGGGCCCACTAGTAACAACCGGGTCTACCAAAAAGTTCTCATGAGGCGGCGGAGATGCTGTCATCCACTCAAGTGTCGCCGCACCCCAAGGATTAGCAGGTGCTTTCTCTCCAGAAATAAGAGCTTTGGCTAGATAAATTGCCGCCCATACAAATCCAGTCGCGATCATAAATGCGCCGACGGTAGAAATTTGGTTCATCGTAGTAAACTCAGGCGCGTAATCATAGTAACGACGCGGCATACCTTGCGTGCCTGCAATAAATTGCGGCATAAAAGTTAAATTGAAACCAACAAATACTAAAAACCAACTTACAAAGGCCGCAGACTCGTTATACATTTTTCCGAAAAACTTCGGGAACCAATAGTGGATACCACCCATCATTGCCATCAATGCGCCACCAACCATAGTGTAGTGAAAATGTGCGACGACGAAATAAGTATCATGTAAATGGATATCTGTTGCAATCGTTGATAGAAAAATCCCCGTCAAACCACCGACTGTAAAAACGAAAATAAAAGCAAAGGCCCACCACATCGGCGCCTTCAGAATAATACGACCTTGAAACATCGTTGCTACCCAGGAGAAGACTTTTATACCAGTCGCCACCCCGACAAGCTTAGTCAACATAGAAAAGATAAAACTCGAAGTATCTGATTGGCCACTCGTGTACATATGGTGACCCCAGACTATAAACGAAACGACCGCTATACCAAAAATCGCCGCAGCCATTGCCTTATAACCAAAGATTTCTTTCCTAGAAAAAACGGGAATAATTTCATTTATAATTCCCATTGCTGGCAGAATCATGATGTACACAGCCGGATGCGAATAGAACCAAAAAAAGTGCTGAAAAAGCACCGGATCGCCGCCAAGCTTAGGATCAAAAAATCCAATGCCAAACATTCTCTCGAGCATAAGCAAGCCGAGAGTCAACGCAAGTGCAGGAGTCGCGAGGAGCTGAATGATATTTGTTGCATAAACCGCCCAAATAAAAAGCGGTAAGCGATCCCATGTTAGGCCTTCAGCGCGCAACTTATGCACTGAGGCGATAAAATTTATCGCTGTAAAAATACCACCAAAACCCATCACAAAAGCACCTAATAAAACTAAAGTCGTACTCGCTCGCGAAGAAATCGAAATAGGTGTATAGAAAGTCCAGCCAGTATCTAATCCCTTGAGAGCCATTGTAGAAGCAGCAATCGCAGCTCCAGCTAACCAGACCCAATACGATGCGAGGTTTAAACGCGGAAAGGCAACGTCTTTGGCACCAAGTTGCATGGGTAGTACAAAGTTGCCAATCGCCGCTGGGATCATTGGAATAATGACCATAAATACCATGATGGTACCATGGTAGCTAAAAGCTTGATTATAGGAATCTGCCGACATGATAGTTTTGCCAGGTGACCACAACTCTGTTCTTACTAGGAGCGCAAAAATCCCCCCGACTAAGAAAAACAAAAGTGTCGTGAACATATACATCACACCAATGCGCTTATGGTCTAAAGTTGACATCCAAGACCAGATGCCTTTTTCATGATTCAAATAATTACTATCCGCATGTCCCATTTAAATACTCTCCTATCAATAAACTCTACACTGCAATTGAATTAAATTTCTAAGTTAGAAATATCGCTATTTTAGGCTTTGTATATAAGCTATAACCGCATTAATCTCCGCATCGGTAATATTACCCTTATAAGTCGGCATCTGGCCGGCTTGAAAGCCAGCTACAACTTTTGCATTAGGTTCGATGATCGACTCCCTAATATATGCCTCATCCACGGCGACAGAACTGCCATCAGCAAACTTTTCAGTCTTACTCCACAATCCTTTGAAACTAGGACCAACAAGTTGCGAGCCGTCTACAGAATGGCAACCCGCACAAGCCTTGCGCTTAAATACAATTTCACCTTGCTGTGCGAGAGACAAATTCTCGTCCAAAGCACCGTCTTTTTTGCTACGCCACTCTTCGAAATCGGTCGGACTCAAGGCAATGACTTTTCCAATCATCCCCGAATGTGTCGTTCCACAATATTCAGCACAATAAATTACATGCTCTCCTGGCTTTTCAACTTTAAACCAGACCTTGCTAAATGCTCCAGGCACGATGTCTTTTTTGATACGAAAATCCGGTACGAAAAAGGCATGAAGCACATCCGAAGAAGTCATATTCAATACCACTGGACGACCAGCTGGCACATAGAGCTCGTTAATTGTGCTCTTACCTTCGTTATATTGGAATTCAAATAGCCATTGTTTTGCATTGACATGAATTTCATAGGCATTACCAGGCGTGACCGTCATATCCTTATAAACAACGAAGCCCCAAGCAAAAACCACTGCCAAAATGACGGTTGGAATCAAAGTCCAAGCGATTTCAAGTGGCGCATGGTGATTGATATTACCAACTTTTGTGTTTTTACCATCGCGGTACTTGATGACAAACCACACCATGACGCCCATAACAAGCACGAGGAAAAACAAACTGAGATAAAATAGGAAAATAAAGAGAAGGTCATGTTCTACTGCAATCTTAGTGGCCTGAGGCGGCAGCATTCCGAATAAAGGCTTGTCTGACATGCGCAAAAAACTCCCACAAAAAAGTCTAATACCTACTACGCATTCGCGGTAAAAATTTCTCTACCCCAAAACCAAAATAAATATGAAAAAAGGAAGATGGCTACCATTATAGACGAATACTGAACAATGTTAAAGGCTAGTGCTGCGTATCCGCCTTTGTTTGGATCATAACGAAAACAAAACATAAGGGCCTGCTCAATGAAAGTACCGACTTTACCTTCCCCTGACTCAATTAAAGCAAGACGAACATCTTGAGGCTTAAACTGCACACCATGTAAATAGCGTGAAATCTTTCCCTCTGGGGTTAGAAAAATCATTGCCGAACTATGGGCGAACTGATCGGTACTTTCATCATAAATATATCGAAATCCCACTTGTTGAGTCAGAGCTTTTATAGCAGCTTCTTCTCCCGTCAAAAAGTGCCAGCCCCTCTCAGCTCCCATGCGGCCATACTCTTTGATAAAAAAATCTTTTTTTGCTGTTGCTTCTTCCGGAGTATTACGAGCATCGAAGCTCACTGTGACAATTTCAAATTCTTTTCCTATTGTCCAATCTTGCGAACGCACGACGGAAGAAACACCATTGAGCAATATATTGCAGATATTTTCACAACCATAATAGGCGAGAACAAGTACAACTGGTTTCTTTGCAGAAAAAAATTCTGCTAACTCTACACTCTTGCCTTCTTCATTTTTAAATGTCAGCCCCGAAAAATCTAGAGTCTGGCCGAGTTTTTCATCTAAACCCACCTGCTTCAATTGTTCAGGAGCGATAGTTGAAGAAGTCCTTTCTGGGTCTGGCATAGGCGCGGACATCTTAGGCAAAGCGCTGAGTTGGCTTGCCCCAGACAATAAAAGCACAAAAACGCTAAGCAAATGCGCTAAGGCACTAGGCAGAACCAGGCAATGAGCAGCTTTTTGCCTGGCGTTTAACAAATGGAATTTTACTTTTGAGTGCAATTTTTTAGGCCTTTTCGGGATTTGAAACCTATTTGAACAGAACACATTTGCTTTGATAAACTATTTCAACACTGTAAAGTTCGCCTATTACTTAAAGGCCTTTTTCTCAAAAGGTCAATAAATATTCATAGGATATCTAATGTTTTTATTTTGGCTTTACGAAGCTTGTTAAAAATTTGAATTCCAAAATAAAAAAAACCGCCTGTTAGGCGGTTTCCATGACATTTAAGATTGAAAAAAGCTTTACTACACCACAGAACCTGAAGCTTTAGCTACGCGGCTCTTTTTGCCGCCTTCAATACGAAAGCCTAGTCGAGTGCCTTTTTTAGTTTTTGCATCATAAAGAGCAACATTACTAATATGCAGTGACTTCGCTTTATCGACAATACCACCCTCAGGAGCACTACGGCTAGAGTTTGGTCTAGTGTGGCGCTTCCACATATTCACACCTGAGACATAAACTCTTTGGCGATCATCGTCAAAACTCTCGATTTTTCCGCGAGAATCTTTAAACTTACCGGTTAGTACGATGACTTCATCGCCTTTGCGCAGTTTTGTTTTCATTCTTTTTACTGGGACTTTAGTTGGCTTTAGTAAACTCATGTTCTTCAAACCTATTTTCATTAGTATTTATATAAAAATTAGCTAGACTCAACAACTTGCAGATGCTGAGCTAGGCGTTGTATGCGAAAATACAGTTAAAATCAAGTGACAATTTAATAATTTTGTAGAACGAACCGAATTCATATGGACGGGCAAATGGACAATAAGGAAAATCACTATTTGATGCAAGTTATTAATATTATGAATTCAATTGCCAGCGCTGGTCGACTTGCTACTGTTCTTGTCACTAGCCTTATTTATGGAAACTTAGCTGGAATGACTCCCGCCCAAGCCCAAACTTTTAATCCAGACCTTGAAGCAAATCTTAAAAACATCAATCCTGCAGAAGTCGTCAAATGGGAAGTTCTCAGCGCCACCTCACCAGAAAGCGGAGTTGTTGAAGTCGGCCTGCGCCTATTGACCCTTTCTGGATTTTCTCTTTATGAAGATAAGGTATCCTTCACCGCTCTTCCTGGTTTTAGTTCTGAATTGTTAAAAGCACCTCAGACAGTTGTGATCTACGACGAAATTTCAGCTTCAGACCGTCCTGTGTACACCTCTGGTGATTTTTTTATAAAATTTGTCGGCCCCCACAACGACCAAGACGCGAAATTCGAAGTCAAAGCGACCTTCACGGCATGTACAAATAAAATCTGCTTATTCCCGTATACAGAAACTCTCACAGTGGCCATTAATTACAGCGAGCGAGAAAACGCGCAAGTAGTCACCGTTTCAGATCCCGAAATCGAAGAGGAGGCTGCTCCCGCCACTTCCCAACCTATCATCAAAGAAGCGAGTCCAACGACGAAGGCCCTGCCTTTTGAAAATGCCTGGGCAGAAAAAATTAGCAGCGGAACTATTTCTTTTGGCCTGCTTATATTAATTTGTTTTCTTGCGGGCATAGGCACCAATCTAACACCTTGTGTTTACCCGATGATTCCTATCACTTTGAGATTACTTGGACGAGATGGCCACAACTTGGCTTATAGTACAATGTATGCGCTTGGGATTCTAGTCAGCTATACGAGTTTAGGCTTCTTTGCCGCGCTCACGGGCAAGCTTTTTGGCGCCATTATGGCTAACCCTTCAGTAAATTTTATACTTTTTCTCATCATGACTTTACTCGGCCTTTCCATGTTGGGTTATTTTAATTTTTCTAAACTTCAAGCGCTTGGCAATAAACTCGGCGCAGGAAAAGCTTCGCTTAAAAATACTTTTCTGATGGGGACTGGCGCAGGACTCGTCGCTTCTCCTTGCACAGGCCCAATTTTAGCGACTTTGTTAGTTAACTCTGCTAAAAGTGGCGCTGTTGCTGAATCGACTTTTTTAATTTTCATTTACAGCTTTGGATTTTCTTTGCCTTACATACTCTTGGGCAGTACGGCCGGTCACATTAAAAAAATAAAATTATCAAACAATCTTCAATTGATTGCAGAAGTCGTGTTTTCAAGTGTCATGTTTGCGTTGGCATTATATTACTTAAGAATACCAGCCTATGCCTATACCCAGCAGCTTTCTGGATCTTGGTTACTGATTGCATACTATACTTTAGCGCTGGCTCTGCTTTCTTTGCTTCTTATAGTGATGATACGCAAGCTGAAAAGCTTTCAAAAAATACTGCTTCTTCCTTCTCTACTATTGGCATTTTCGATGTTTGCAAAATATCAAGCCAGCACATCAGATTCTGCAGCAAAAGCAGAATCGACTTTGTATTTTAAAGATGAAAAAATAGCTTTTGAATTTGCTGCCCGCCACAATCGCTACATTCTTGTCGATAACTGGGCTGAATGGTGTGAAGCGTGTAAAAAAATGGATGTGACCACCTTTAAAGATCCTAAGCTAATGTCATTTTTTGAACAAAGCGGTCAGTGGATTTTTTTAAAATTAGACTTAACGGAAACTAATGCTGACAACGACGCCATACTTAGCAAATATGAAATCCAAGGTCTACCGACTTTAGTACTATTAAATCCGCAGGCAAATTTAGACCAACGTGAGAATATAGCTGGTTATGTTGATGCGCCAACTTTGCTTAAAAAAATGCAGGAATTTGCCGCCCGCGAAAAATAACGCGAATTAAGGGAGAGCAGGTGGATCACTATTTACTATATGTAGCTGCAACTTCACAACTTGAGTCTGCAGTAAAAACCTTTGAAAAGCTGAAATCCATTAAATCAAACGCGCGAAAAAGCCTTGGGGAGTCCTATCGGGTTGAGCATCGGATGTTGCAAGGCCATGTCCTGCATGTTTTTATTATTTCAGAGATAGAACAGATCACCAGTCACCTCAGACAACTTCCGATAGATTTATTAATTTATGACGAGCGCGGAAAGGACTCGGAAGATTCAGTCTCTGCACTTGGACGCATTCAAGATGATATGAAACAATTTGCGGAACTTTGGGGGCCAGATTTCCACTTCCCCATGAGTAGAGTCGTTTGCATTTTGAAAGATATTGAAAAAAACTCCCTAAAGCCTTTCCACTTAGGTCGCTTTCAAGTCAGAAATGTTTGTATCAACCCACGCCGAACCGAAGAAATATTATTGTGGTTGAAAGACGTCCTAACCCAAGGCCCGATTAGCGATAATAACAAAGTTGGCATTGCCTTGTCAGGTGGCGGAATCGAAGGTTTTTTATATCAAATCGGCTGCCTTCATGCTTTGGACCTCGCACTGGAGAATAAATCTTTACATCAATGCAATACCTTTTCCGGAGTCAGCAGTGGCTCTATTTGCGCTGCTTTACTTGCAACTAAAGTTCCACCGCGAGAAGCGATTAGAGCGCTGAAAAAAAAATCGGAGATTTTACCTGATTTTGCCCCCTCGATGTTTTATGACTTAGCCATGAAAAAAATTCTTGAGCGTGTTGCAAAAGAAGCCTTGCGCTGGGAAGGTCTATCGGCCAAAGCTTGGGGCAAAAAACTTCTGCGATTAATCCCCACAGGTTTTTTTAAAGGAGAAAACGCCAGCGCCTATTTCGAACAAGCTATACAAAGCTTTGGTGGCGCCACGCGCATAGATGAGCTCGAAAATGACCTTTTTATTGGCACGACTGATCAAGACAGTTTTGAGTCCGTCGTTTTTGGAAGTCGCGGTTGGCGCGATATTAAAATCATCGACGCAGTCAGAGCTTCTTGTGCCTTACCGCCATTTTTTACTCCGGTGCAAATCAAAGATAGACATTTTATAGACGGACAAATCACCGGCTCTTGCAATCTGACACAAGTGGTCAAAAGTGGCTGCCGCTTGGTTATCCTAATTGACCCACTTCGCCCCTACACTGCGCCCATTCCAGGAACAATAGATCAATATGGCGGGGTGTTTTCGATTATTCAGATTATTAAAGCGCTAGTTTATTCGCGCTTTCGGCAGACACTTGAACACGTCACAGAGCGCTACCCTGATGTTGATTTTATCGTGTTCCAGCCCGATGAAGATTGCGCGGAACTGATGGCGGGCTCGCCCATGCGGTATAGCCTCAGAACACAAATCATTGACCTCGCAATACGCGGAACATTGCGACGTTTACGAAATCGTAACGCGGTCTATGCGGCTAAATTTGCCAAATATGGCTTTCAATTAAAGAAGCCTAGCGAAATCCGCAAACTTGAGGAAGGTGATTTTAATATTTAAATTTATTTATAATTTTTCAAACTCCTAAGAGGATATTTTATGCAAAAACACCAGTTCACACTTTATCATTATTGGAGATCTTCCTGCTCATGGCGCATACGATGGGCCTTAAATTTTAAAGGTTTAGCCTATAAAAGTGTCAGTATCAATTTACTTAAAAACGAACATACGACGCCAGAATTTTTGAAGAAGAGCCCAAGCGGTTATATCCCTTGCCTAACCATAAACGGACAGTCTGCGACAGAATCCATTGCAATTTTAGAATGGCTAGAAGAAGTCTACCCTTTGCCGGCTCTGTTGCCGAGCAGTGCTGAAGATAAATTAGCGGTACGTCGCTTGGTTCAGACTATAAGTAGCGGAATTCAGCCCATTCAAAATCTTGCAGTCTTGCAATACGTGAAAAAGGACCCAGCAGATAGGCCTGAATTTGCCCGCTATTGGATCGATAGAGGTCTGAAAGTTTATGAACAATTAATCCGCCACAGCGCTGGAACATTTAGCCTCGGAAGCCAGATCAGTCTTGCAGATCTCTGCCTGATACCACAAGTCTACAACGCCTATCGCTATGGGGTGGACATGAATTCTCTACCGCTTGTAAACCGCATCTATCACAATGCTTTGGCAACTCCAGCCTGCCAAGCGGCTTTGCCAGAAAACCAGCCAGATGCAGTCAAAACAGGAGCCTAAGCTAAGTAAGACTTAATAAAAACAAATCAGTGCTTTGCTATTTTGAATTTTTTGTATAAAGACCTTCTTGTGCGCATGCGCACATGCTGACCTGTACTCAGCCATAAGGAATTTAAAAAATGTTAGATTCAAAGCCTGATTTGAATGCAAATCTTCAATCAGATATTGTAGAGCCAAATCTCAAACCAAAACAAAAAACAGTTGAGCTACTTTCACCAGCTGGAAGTCTACACAAACTCAAAACCGTCATTCGCTATGGCGCCGACGCTGTTTTCCTCGGTGGCAAAACATTTAATCTAAGAGCCAAATCGCACAACTTCAATAAAGAAGAGCTAAAGGAAGCAGTCGATTATTGCCACAGCATGGGGAAAAAAGCCTTTGTTACGCTAAATATCTTGGCGCACAATCGCGAAATTACGGCCTTGCCTCAGTTTGTTAAATATCTTGAACAGATTAGTGTCGATGCAGTTATCGTTGCTGATATGGGCGTGCTGGATTTGGTCCGCGAAAACTCAGACCTACCCATTCACATCAGCACGCAGGCTTCGACAACCAATTACCGTACGGTAAAAATGTGGAAATCCTTAGGTGCAAAAAGAGTAGTCCTCGCAAGAGAACTTTCTTTAAATGAAATCAGCAAAATTAAAAATGAAGTTCCTGACATGGAGCTAGAAGTGTTTGTCCATGGCGCTATGTGTATGACCTATTCCGGACGCTGCCAATTGAGCTCATTTTTTGCTGATCGCGATGGCAATCGCGGTGCTTGCACGAATACTTGTCGCTGGAAATTTGCCGTAGTGGAAGAAAAGCGCCCAGGCGAATACTTTCCAGTTTATGAAGATGAAAATGGTGCAACCATGTTTAACTCTAAAGACTTGTGCACAGTGGGATTCTTAGATCAAATCATAGCAACTGGAGTAGATAGTTTAAAAATTGAAGGCCGAATGAAAAGCCTACTCTATGGCGCTACTACAGCAAAAGTATACCGAGAAGCCATTGACGCCTACTACGCTGGCACCTTTCACCAAGAAAATAACCGACAAAAAGAACTCGAGAGCTTCTCTCATCGTGGCTATACGCCAGGTTTTTATTTTGGCAAGCTCGATGCCAATGCTACGCGCTTTGAAGGTGGCTATGACATGTCCCACGAAATGGTCGGGTATGTGCAAGACGTGCAGGAAGAAGATGGGACTTGTTCTATTGAACTTCTCAACCGTTTGACTAAAGGCGGACTATTGGAATTTATTAAGCCAAACGGCGACGTCGTAAAACATCAAGTCGAAGAAATGATCAATACCAAAAACGGTGAAATAGTGTCAGAAGCCCATTCAAATACAATTATTCAAATCCCACTTCCCAAAGGCGTGGAAGCTATGGATGTCATTAGACAGCCCATTTTATAGTGTCATCCAAAGTGCCGCGTGCGTCAACCTGAGTGCCGCGTGCGTCAACCTGAACCGAAGGTGAATGTCTCCTGTCGGCATTACCTAGATCCTTCGCTGCGCTCTGGATGACAGGTCCTTCGCCTTCGGCTCAGGATGACACGGAGGTCCTTCGCTACGCTCAGGATGACGTAGATCGCTCAGGATGAAGCGGAGATTAATTTAGTTTTCCAAAATTCGAATCTTTGCTCTGACGCGCTCGTTCTCTATCCATCTTTGCATCTGGCGCGCCATTTCAACACTCATCAATTCATTTTCAATAGCTTTTTTGTTCTTTTCAAAATCACTGCCACCGCGAAACGACTGTTTTTCAACTAAGAAAATATGAAACCCTACTGGAGTTTCGATCGGCTTGGAAAAAGAACCTGGCGCGACATCTTTAACCGCCTCACGTAGGACGGGAGCCAAATCGGACAATTGAACACCCTTCATTTGCCCGCGAGTTTCCATAGGGCTATCTTCGTCGGAATAGAGTTTTAGAGATTCTTGAAAATTTGCGCCCCCAAGTAACTTGGAATATATTTGCTGCACTAATTCTGACTTTTGTTTTTTCACTGCCTCAGAAGCACCTTCTGGTATTTCTATCAATATCTGACGCAAGTCTAAGATTAA
This sequence comes from Oligoflexales bacterium, assembly GCA_018060885.1. GTDB lineage: Bacteria > Bdellovibrionota_B > Oligoflexia > Oligoflexales > JAGOVF01 > JAGOVF01. The sequence continues at coordinate 12,531 of JAGOVF010000017.1, forward strand.
CAAGTTTCCAGCTGATCCAGATTTATTAATATAATAAGTTTCTACATCTTTTTGAGTTAAGTTGATCAGAGGTTGGATTACACGTCCCTGAAATCTTCGTACTATCATAAGATTTTTATAATCAAATCTGTAATCGTCCCAGGTCTGCCCACTTTCCGCCAAGTATTCTGTAAACTGCTGCTTATTCATATTGTTTGATTTTAAAAATTCTTCGATACGTGTTTCAAGTTCTTGATCAGTGATTTCGAGTTCAAGGAGCTGTGATTTACGCAACACCAACTGAAGATTAATTGCGTCCTGCAAGGCCTGGCTTTGTTCAGGGTCGGTTTCCTTAGCGGGAAAAGGACTCAAGATCACTAACGGGCCATGTTTTATTTTTTTTTCAATCTCGCTATGAAGAATAGGTGCGCCGTCGACGGTGGCAACGACTCTGTCAACTAATTCACTCGCAAAAACTGCGAACGTGGAGAATAAAAAAATCGAAGAAAACTGTAATGCAGTTATTATGCTTGTTTTTAGTAGGAATGTGGAATGTTGACGCTGACTTTTTGCATAGCTAAATCGATCCATTTTTTATATTCCTCTTCGCTTTTTTGTTCTAGAACTCTCGACTCTATCGATTTGCGCGCTTCGTCGAAGGAAACTTGTCGAGGCTCATACTTATCTTCAATTAATAAAATATGAAACCCATAATCTGACTTTAGTACGACACTAATTTCACCTTTCGCTAGCGTAAAAGCAATATCAAAAACATTGGGATATTGTCCCTTTTCAAAAGGCGGCAATAGTCCGCCTTTTACTGCTTCTGGAGCTATAGAATATTGCTTCGCTAAATCAGAAAAATTTTTTTTATTTACAAGTTGCCGAACTTTTTTGGCGTCTTCTTCTTTTGCAAAAAGCATATGACGAACTTTAACACGGTCAGGTGTATGAAACTCTTCCTTACGCGAGTCATAATAATTCAAAAGAGATAGCTCATCCAACTTAATTTGCTGCTTTATTTGTTTATTAAAAAAAAGAGTAACGACTGCGTGTTCACATATTTTAGAGCGAAGTCTTTTTTTATCTTGGTCCGATTCCAAAAGAGTATCTAAATTTTTTACGGCACTATCAAAGTCTTTTTCACAGTTGCTGTCTTTTAGAAACTCTTCTATATCTACACCCGCAGTTTGTCTAACATAATGATATAAGGTCTTTCGCTCAACAATATCTGCTAGAAGCTTTTCTCGAAGAGCCGCATTTTCCGCCCCAATTTCTGCGCTAGCTTCCGAATCAGGAAGCGCAGAGTTCATAATATTACCTTTTTCGCTTTCAATCGCTGTCATATAAATACGATATTCAAATTCTATATCGCTATTACGAATGCCTTCTTCACCAACCGTTACAATTAAAGCATCGGTTATATCATCCTCAACCCGGCCTTGATTTGATTGTTGGTAGACTAGAGTATCTTCAATGGCCTCATCTTTGATGATCCACAATAAAAGACCAACAGCGATCGACACACCGAGCACTAACAATGGACGAAGCAGTGACATATAAAAATTCTCCTGCTATTTTCTAGCTTATATACTGCAAAAAATCCATGAGATCCTTGAGTCGCTGTTCATGCGTTACTTGGCCATCTATTGCATGATCTAACAAAATTGCGAGGGTCTTATTCGACACAAGTTTGAAATGCGCAGGTTTAGTTCGGACGGCCTTAAGGATTTTGTCTGTCTGCTCTGGCGAAATTTCGTCAAAAATTAACTCAAATCTATTTGGTGACTTGGCGTGGATAGATAAAACTCGTAAATCTCGTAAAGTGACTTTTAGGGTGGCGAGCTGCCAAAGTAATTCCATTTCCCGCGGAATTGGCCCAAAACGATCAGAAAGTTCAGCCTTTATTTCGCTCAGCTCAGAACCCGCTCGAATCGAAAATAAGCGTTTGTAATAGCTGAAACGCAGCCGCGCGCCCTTGATATAATTATCTGGTATTATTGATGATATTTTTAAATTAAGCTCTGGATCAATTCGCTCCTCAATTTTTTGGCCCTTTAGCTCGGCAATGGCTTGGTTTAAGAGTTCAACATACATATCATAACCGACATCACTGGTGTGCCCCGCTTGTTCGGCACCGAGCAAATCACCGGCACCTCGGATATCGAGATCTCTACTCGCGATTTGAAAGCCAGACCCTAACTCTGTATAAGTAGTCAAAGCATTTAAACGCTCTAAGGCCTCTCTGGAAGTTCGACCTTTTTCAGTAAAAAAGTAGGAATAGGCCTGAACCTGTGATCGTCCTACACGCCCACGGATTTGATAAAGTTGCGCCAGGCCAAAAAGATCCGCCCGCTCAACGATTAACGTGTTCACACTTGGCATATCAATTCCAGATTCAATGATGCTGGTTGCGATGAGTATTTCTGCTTTTCGCTGTATAAAACTTAAGATCGCCTTTTCTAGCTGCTGACTAGAAAGCTGCCCATGCGCGATGACTATATTGAGTTCTGGAAATAAGGCTTTTAGCTTAGCGTAAACATTAGCAATGTCTTGAACACGATTGTGTACATAAAATATCTGACCGCCGCGGTTGACCTCATTGATAATGGCTTGCTGTACTATTTGTTCGTCATAAGAAGTTACATAGGTTTTAATGGAAATTCGATTTTGCGGTGGCGTCGCAATGATAGATATATCCCTTAATCCCAACATAGAAAGATGCAATGTTCGAGGAATTGGAGTCGCGGTTAAAGTCAAAATATGTGTATTGGCTTTAAGTCCTTTTATTTTCTCTTTGTGTGCGACGCCAAAACGCTGTTCTTCGTCTATGATTAATAATCCTAAATTTTTCGACTTTATGTCCTCAGAAAGGATTCTATGTGTTCCAATAAGAACATCTATTTTTCCCGCGGAAAATTGTTCTAGAACATTTAAAGCGTTTTTCCGAGAAACAAAACGGTTGAGCTGACCAATTCGCACGCCAAAATGCGCCATTCGTTTTGAAAAGGTTTGAAAGTGCTGAAAAGAAAGGATAGTAGTTGGCACTAGCACCATCACTTGCAGCCCTTCTAAAACCACACGCATTGCCGCACGCATTGCGACTTCCGTTTTTCCAAAACCAACATCACCACAAACTAAACGATCCATTAAAATCGACTTGTTAAAGTCAGCTTCGATATCTTCAATAGCTGAAATCTGATCGGGCGTCTCTTGATAAGGAAATTCCGCGGCAAAGCGTAGATATTCTTCGCAAACAGGGCCAAAGCTGTGAGCTTGGGCAATACCTCTTTGAGCGTAGATTTTCAGCAATTTTTCGGCAATTTCTCGAGCTGCACTCTTTGCGCCAGATTTGCGCTTTTGCCATCTATCATCGCCGAGTTTATCAATTGCTGTACCTTCTACAGCTGAACCGTATTTCTGCAGCAAAGAGAGCCTATCAACAGGTAGATAAATTCTGTCGTCACCGCGGTAATTAATTTTGACAAAATCGTTTTTAGTTTCGCCAATCTCTAAGGTCTCCAGACCTTGGTAAATTCCGATACCATATAACGTGTGCACGACGGCATCGCCTATTTCGAGTTCCACCTGCGAGTTAATAAAACTTCTAATATTATTTTTTGCGGAATCTAATTGACGACGCTTCTTGCCAAAAAAGAATTGTTCCGAAAGCAAAACAAGCTGTTCTGATTCAAAAAAAATCACTTCATTTATAGATGCTACGCATAGGAATATCTTTACATCTCTTTTCTTTTGAAAAAGAATTTCCTTCCCAAGTGTTAAAGGACACTCAAGTTTTTGCGTCGAAACATCTCGTAGTTTAAAGAGATCTTCTAAGCGAGCTAATTCATGCTCATCTGAACAGGTAAGCAAATAAGATACGCTTGTTAGATCCTCTCTCGCTAACACTTTTTCTATAAAATAACCAAAATCTAGCTGTTTCTGAACCTGATCATCGATCATTAAAAAATTTGGATAGTTTATTGTCGCGTCTTCTTCGATGTTTTCGTTAAAGCTCAAGCACCGTAGTTTTGCCAAACTCGTTTGCAAAATCGGTAAATCTTGAAAATAGTAATTGTAATCTAAACTCAATTTTCCCTGCTCTCGATCGGATCCGATGGCAAGCTGAGATTCGTAAAAAAATGCACTTAAACTTTCTGATAGCCCCGAAAGAGAATCTGGAAAAATAAAAGTGCTCTTCGAGCTAAAAAGACTCAGCCCCGGAGCCACATCTTTTCGCCACAAGGGCAAAAACACTTGTTCTTCATAACAAGTTCCTGTTTTAAGAATTTCATCAATAATACGATCACGCTGACTTTTCTCTACACGCTGCTCGATCATCCAGTCCAGTGCGACTTGGGCTTGGTAGGATCTATCGGCCTGAGAGTCCATTCGATCTAATTCACGGACAGGACCGATATAATAGTGGCTGATGTCATTTGTCGAAATTTGGTTGTGCAGCGAAAACTCCCGCAAAGAAGTTAATTCGTCGCCCCAAAATTCACAACGCAAAGGCATACTCGCAGTTACCGGGTAGACATCTAGAATAGCGCCACGTGTGCAAAATTGTCCTGGCCGTGAGACCAGATCGACTTCTGTGTAGAAGGCCATTTTTAACATAGAGATTAGTTCATCATAGCTTTTCACAGTCTCACGACTTATAACAAAGCTAGCATCTAATAAAGCTTCACGCGTTAAAGTGAGCTGCGCCAAAGCCGCCGGACTAAGCACCACAATGAGCGGAGATTTTGCAGATACAATTTGTGTCATCGAGCGCAGGCGCAAATGGCTGCGATACACAAAATTACTGTATCGCTCAGAACCCCAAAAAGTCAGCGATTGAAACATCAATATACGATTTTCAATAGCAGACTCAGAAAAAAACAAAGAACTAGCATCCTGCAACTGATTGTACCAACGTTGAACTTGGATACTGTCTTTTACTACAACGACAATTTGTCCAGGAGCTTCGTCGTTTTCAACATGAGAACTAAAATCTCTATTTTTTTCTAATTCTTTTTGCATTTGATGAAGTGCAGCTAGGCAAAACAATTGCATGGATCCGCGACTTTTTTTGCCGAATTTTTTCGAATTAAAAAGATCAATATTCGCATCATTGAGAATGGCAGAAAATTCGTGCATCTAAGCCTACATCAAAATATTAGTGGAGAGGTTTAGGTTCTTTCTTATTGCTCCATCTCAAAACTAAAATAAACATCAGCAACAAAACAGCAATACTTAGCGTCTGCGATGTCGACAAAACATCGCTAAATATCCATCCCCGTTCATCACCGCGAAAATATTCAATAAAAAAACGAAAAAATGCATAGTAAGTAGCACCAAAAATCCCAACAAAGCCATCACCATAATTACGATTGAGAGTTTTAAAATTACAGACTAGAAAAAAAAATCCTAACGCTGCGACACCTGACTCAAAAATCTGCACAGGGTAGCGCTGCAGGCTATCTTCCAAATTAGGAAAAATAACCGTCCACCATAAATTCTTTGCGGCTAAAAATTCTGAAACAGGAAGACCAAAGTCATCCCCATTTAAAAAACAACCCACACGACCGAGCGCCAGAGCCAATAAGGCAGGTGGAAGCGCCACATCAAACATCTGACGTATATTTAATCTGCGTAAATAAATATAGACCCCACCGAAAATAGCAGTTCCAAAAGCTCCCCCGTAAAATGTCAGGGGTCCAAACTGCAAGGTTGCAACAATGACAGGCCAAAAACCTTCGACTTCTTTTTGTTCCACGAGAACCGAGAGAAATCTAGCTCCTAGCAAGCCACCAAAATAACAACAAATAAATAACTGCGCCAATATTGCTCTATCAATCTTATAAAATTTCTCACCATAAAAAAGTAAGAGGCGAGCTGCGATAGTTGCAGCAACTAAAAAAAGAGCAAACCAGCTAGGAATAATAAAATCTCCCCACTGGTATAGAATTGGATACATTTTTGCTTCTCAGCTAGTTGAGGTGTTTCACTAGTTACTTATTCGCCAAGCCAATATCCACTAGTTTTTACGGGCCAACTGCAATAGCGTATTCTTTCATACGATCGAGCCCAAGGCTGGGAGCAATAGTACCAAATACGAGAGTTAAAATAACCATAACTCCGGCAAGAACAAATAATACAGGCGACCTATGCGTCGTTATGATTGAAACTTCTTGTGCTGGTTTCATATACATAAAAACAATCACTCGCAAATAGTAATATAAAGAGATTGCACTACCTAACACACCTACTAGCACAAGAAATATCATACCCTGGCTTAGAGCTGCCTTAAATATAAATAGCTTGCTCATAAAGCCAACACTAGGCGGCAGACCGGCAAAGCTAAACATAAATACTGCTAATCCAAATGCTGCCCACGGCTGCTTTTTTGCAAGTCCAGCTAGATCTTGCAGCTGGATATTTTGAGTCTTTTCGCTTTCCAAAAATTGCATGATGGCAAACGCACCAATAGATATGACCGTATAAAAAAGTATATAAAATAAAATAGCCTTGTTAGTAAAAAGGTCATCGCTGCCACCGAGCGCCGCCATACCAATTGCCATGTAACCACTGTGAGCGATGGACGAATAGGCTAACATTCTTTTTAAACTTGCCTGAGCCAATGCCATGATATTACCTAACAAGATTGAAGCTAAAGCTAAAATCGTTAAACTCGGCCGCCATAATTCATTCATTAAGAAGCGGCTTTCCATGACAATTCGGAGCAATAAAAGCAAAATCGCAGCTTTTGCAGCCGTGGCCATAAAAGCAGTGATCGCAGTCGGGGCTGACTCGTATGCATCTGGCGCCCATATATGAAATGGCGCAAGCGCGAATTTAAATCCTAAACCGACAACTATAAAAATAACTCCTAGTGACATCAACTGTTGAGCTGTACCACTTAAGTTTTTCGCAGCAGAGAAAATTTCGCTTATATTCAAGCTTCCAGTTGCAGCATAGGCCAAAGCAAAACCGAACAATAAAAAAGCGACTGAGACCGACCCGAGTACAAAGTATTTCATTGCCCCTTCTTGGCTTTTGGGTGTCGCAACAATATATCCAACCAAGGCATAGAGACCAATTGACGACATTTCTAAGCCAACAAATATAGAAATCAAATCCATACTAGAAACCAAGACAAGCAAACCACATACAACTATCAAATAGATCGAAGCCATTTCAGGGCGAAAAAACTGCTTGCGCAGCGAGCTGGCACTCACCATAAGAGCCACCAAGATCGCAACATATATAACCACTAAACGACTAAAACCAAATACTTGGTCCGACAAATAAGCACCGTCGAGAAATAGCGTAGTCTCGCCTTTGCTCACAAAAGGTAAAAGCGTGCCCGCAGCTGCTAAAGTCAAATAAACAATTAATTCACCCATTTTAGTATTGGACAATTTCGAATGGGCCGAAAACAACATTGCAACTACCGCGCCAATACAAAGTATAAAAATCGGCGAAGCGGCAAAATAAAAATCAGTCGTAATTGTTGGCATAATATTATTCATCTATTGTTGACTCCCCATCGCCGCTTTGACTGTCATCTTGTCCATTGATACCCGTGCTTTCAGTATCTTGAGTATGCTCTGAAGATTGAGTTGATGGTGATGATGATGTTGGTATAGCTAACTCATAACTGCGATAATTTTTTGCAAGATATTCTATTGAAACTTTTGTTTTATCTAGAAAAAAATTCGGGAAAATACCCATTACAACAATCAATATCGCTAGTGGCGTGAGATACATAAATTCGAGAGCCGATAAATCTTTTAGTTTTTCATTCTCTGTATGTGTCACGGGTCCAAAAAGTATCCGGCGACACAAGGTCAACATATAGACTGCTCCAAACAGAACTCCGAGAACTGCGAAGGCAGCTACTAAAGGACTCGCCTGAAAGCTTCCTAGTAAAATAAGAAACTCACCAACAAAACCACCGGTGCCAGGTAGGCCCACTGAACTCATCGTTGCAATAATCAGCATCACAGCAAACCACGGCATCACTCTAGCCAAGCCACCAAAATCGGCAAGCATGCGAGTGTGTCGGCGCTCATAAATAACACCCACTAAAAAGAACAATGCTCCGGTGCTAATCCCGTGATTGATCATTTGATACACGGCCCCTGTCAAAGCTTCTATATTCAACTGTTTATCTGCCATGATAGCCACACAACCGATCACGACAAAACCAAGGTGAGACACTGAAGAATAAGCGACTAATTTTTTTGCATCCTGTTGAACCCAAGCAGTAAACGCGCCGTAAAGAATGCCAATCACACCTAAGCCTAATAAAATTGGAGCAAATTGCACTAAAGCAGCTGGAAATAGCGGAATTGCAAAACGCAAAAAGCCATAAGTCCCAAGTTTTAACAACACGCCGGCAAGTACGACTGAACCTGCTGTCGGCGCCTGTACGTGGGCATCTGGCAACCAAGTATGAAAAGGCCAAATGGGAACTTTGATCGCAAATGCTAAAGCAAAAGCAGCAAACAGCCAATTCTGTTTTTCGCCTAAATTCGGCGCAATTTTATAGAGATCTAATAGACTCGTTGAATAAAATCCGGCTTGTTGAAAATGTTCTAGATAAAGTACAATGGCAGCCACTAACAATAATAAAGACCCGAATACCGTGTAAATAAAAAGTTTATTAGCGGCATATATTCTTTCTTTGCCACCCCAAATTCCAATAATAAAATACATTGGAATTAACATTGCTTCCCAGAATATATAGAAAAAAACTAAATCAAAGGCTAACAAAGCTCCAAGCATCCCACATTCGAGAAAAAGAAAAAGTGAGAGAAAATACTTTTGATTAGACTCGCTATTTTTCCATAAGCTCAGCAACATAAGCGGAGTTAAGAAACCAGTAAGAACGACAAGCAACAAACTAAGTCCATCGATACCTACTATATAACGAATGCCCAAGTCTTGAATCCAAGTATAAGATTCCACAAACTGCAAATCGCTTTTTGAGCCATCAAAATTAAGCCAAATCCATATCGTACATATAAATGTAACGAGAGCTCCGAGCATTGCTATGATTTTTGCGCCCTGAAGACTAGGTGCTGCCAGCACAATAAGCCCAAAAATCATCGGCAAAAAAATAGTTAGGGATAGAATATGGTCGTATAGCCAAGGCATTTTTTATCCATTCTCCGAGTTCACAAAGGGGAGTTGCATTTCACACTAAACCCCCCAATTAAATTATCAAACCAAATAATAAAGCAGCAAGACAACAAAACCGACAATAAGCAGCATACTATTCCTATGAATATTCCCGCTCATTTTAAGACTGAAAAAAGAACCCACCACCGCACAACCGCGAGATACTCCATTTACAAGACCGTCAATCAAGACAACATCAACAGCCCGCCATAGGAAAAACGCCATATCAGACAAAGGCTGTACGATTTTGTTATGGTAAAATTCGTCGACAAAATACTTGTTCGACAAAAGATTATGAATACCCGAGAATTTTTGCTGCATTGTTTCCAAATAGGGCTTCGGACCCTTGCCATAAAATACCAGCGCTAAACCGGCAGATAGAAACATAAGCAAAACCGAAATAGCCATGAGAGTCCATTCAAGAGCATGGCTGTAACTGGCCTGCAAAAACTCCCAATGCACCGAAGCAGAACCCGGAATTGACAAGACCGGCGTAAGATAGTGTTCAAATAAATTCGAATCGTGGGCACCAAACAACTCGCCTATAATCGGAGGTACTCCCAAATACCCAACCAAAGCGCTCATGAGAGCAAGTACGATCAAAGGAGCCCACATGACTGGGCTCGTTTCGTGTAAATGTTCTTGAGTATGATGATCGCTACGATTCTCACCGTGAAAAGTCAATAAATACAGACGAACCATATAAAAAGCAGTCAGAGCCGCTGTCACCGTTCCGATAATCCAGAGAAACTTGCCGAGACCTAAAGCTTCGCCCCCGATATAGACCTTCCACAAAATTTCATCTTTTGAGAAGAAACCTGCGAGACCAGGGAAGCCAATAATTGCTAAGACACCGACTAAAAAGACAGCATGCGTAACCGGCATGTATTTTCGCAATCCGCCCATTTCGCGCATGTCTTGTTTATGATGCATCGCAACAATAACACTACCCGCCCCTAGGAATAACAAAGCCTTGAAACATGCATGGGTAAACAGGTGAAAAACTGAAGCACCAAATGCACCAACACCCGTAGCCATGACCATATAACCAAGCTGACTCACGGTCGAATAAGCCAGGACTTTCTTAATATCATTTTGCACAATCGCAATAGTCGCCGCGAAAAATGCCGTCAAAGCTCCGACGCACGCAACGATGGCCATAGTAGTCGGCGACAAATAGAACATGAAATTTAAACGCGTCATCATGTAAATGCCCGCAGTCACCATGGTGGCAGCATGGATCAATGCAGAAACAGGCGTTGGACCGGCCATTGCGTCTGGCAACCACACATAGAGCGGAAGCTGTGCCGACTTTCCACATGCACCGATAAAAAGACAGAGAGTGATCCAAAAAATAGCGTCGAGCTGCTGTGCACTAAGAGTATCCGCAAGAATAAGGCTTTTGAGGCTGCCTTCTCCAGTAAAAGCTAAAGTTCCGAAATGCTTAAAAGTTAAAAATATACCGAGTAAAAAACCTATATCGCCAATACGATTGACTAGGAAAGCCTTCATACCTGCCGCGGCATTCTCATCTTGTTCGTACCAATAGCCGATGAGCAAGTAACTACAAAGACCAACGCCCTCCCAACCAACAAACATGAGAAGTAGATTATTCCCAAGTACAAGCATCAACATCATAAAAACAAAAAGATTCAGATAGGCAAAAAATCTCGCCGTATGACGGTAAGTTCCTTCTTCTTCGGCCATATATCCACCGGCATAGATATGAATTAACAATCCAATACCGGTTACAACCAACAGCATAAGTAGCGATAGGCGATCAAGGATGAACTCAAAAGGCACAGAAAATGAGCCAACTTCTATCCAAGAAAATGCATAGCGCAAAGCTTCCGTTTGATTGCCATCACCAGTGAAATAATTCAAAACCACAACTAGAGAGCAGGCAAATGAGATAGCCATAGCCCCAACGCCAACTATGTGGCTGACTGGTTTTGATGCTTGCCGCAAAACAAACCCATTTAAAATTGCGCCAATCAACGGTGCTATAATGGCTATCCAAAACATAAAAACCTCACAAGCATCTCATTAACCACGTAGTATGCGCATTCCGTCCGTATCAACAGTTCCCATGCGCCGGAATATTGCAATGACCATAGCTAATCCAACCGCAGCTTCGCATGCAGCAACTGTCACAATAAATATGACCATGACCTGACCAGAAAGATTACCGACATAGTGGGAAGCCGCAACGAATACAATATTAACGGCATTGAGCATGAGCTCAACGGACATCAAAACCATAATTAGATTGCGCCGAAACATCACACCGATAAGCCCACAAAAAAACACAAAAAGCGCTAGACCAACAAAGGCCTCAAATGGCAGAGCACTCATTGATTAAGCTCCTTTTTAATAAGTGCCGGCTTCCCTTCGACCGCATCTTTTTTTGCAATAACTATACTTGCTATGACTGCTAGTAAAATTAAAATCGACGCAAGCTCAAACGGCCAAACATATTCAGAAAAGACTAGCTTACCTAGCTCCTGGGTATTACTGATTTGGGGGTCGATTTGAGCTTCGTTGATAGAAATGCGTTCGCCAGCAAACATTAAGCCTAGTAGCACAATAAAGCCTAGCCCGCTTACCAGCATGGTAATAAAATCAAAAGGAGATAAAGTATAACGAGCTTTAGTCGGCTCGAGATTAAGCAACATAATTACAAAAGCAAAAAGCACCATAATCGCGCCAGCATATAATAGCACTTGTATCGCCGCGATAAAATCCGCTCCCAACATGGCATACAAACAAGCTATTAAAAAAAGATTCAATACTAGAAAAACAGCAGAAACTATGGGATCTCGTGATTTGACGACCATAACGGACGACACCATGATCAAAAAAGCAAATAAACTAAACAAAACTAATGCACCCACAAAATCATCTCCATCGTCTCGATATTTTCTTTTCTTAAAATCATTTCAAACTAAAATCGCAATGCAGCCAGAACAACAGCCGTGACCAATACATTCACGAGTCCTAATGGCAACATAAATTTCCAGCCAAGATTCATCAACTGATCATAACGGAAACGCGGCAAAGTCCAACGAACCCACACAAATAACCACATAAAAAATGCAGCTTTTATGAGCAGAGTCACCATCCCAAGCAGCGAAGCGATTAAACTGGCGTAATCTTGCGTAATATTTGAAAGCACATTTAGTAACAGCTCTTGCGAGATAAAGGGAAGCTGCCAGCCACCAAAAAAGAAAGTCGCGGCAAGGCAAGAGAGGACAAACATATTGATGTATTCTGCTAAAAAAAACAGGGCGAATTTAGTCGATCCATATTCGGTATGAAATCCTGCGACGAGTTCTGCCTCAGACTCAGCCATGTCAAAAGGCGCCCTATTAGTTTCAGCAAACATGCTAATTAAAAACAAAAAGAAAGAAACGGGAGCAAGAAAAATTCCCCATCCCAGAAAGCTATCTTGTTGCTGAGCAATTTCATTAATCCCTAGCGAGCCAAATATTAACACCAAAGGCACGAGGGATAAGCCTAAAGGTATTTCATAACTCACCATTTGCGCCGACGCCCGCAAAGATCCGAATAGAGAGTATTTACTATTGCAGGCCCACCCTGCTAGCGCGATACTATAAACACCCAAAGATGAAATCGCTAAAATAAATAAAAATCCAACATCGAGATTGATGATGCTCATTGGAATTGTAAAACCATGAAGCTGTATATCAGGACCAAAGGGAATTGCACCGGCAATCAAAAATGCCGGTATAGCGCCAATTAACGGCGCAAGATGAAAAAATTTTTTATTAGCCAAAGCTGGAATAATTTCTTCTTTAAAAATCAATTTTAAAGCATCTGCAAGCGACTGCAATAAACCCCAAAGCCTAAACTTAAATAGACCAACACGATTTGGACCTCGGCGCCGTTGCATCAGAGCAGGCCCGCGACGTTCTACCCAAATCATAATAGGAGGAACATGAATACACAGCACTACGACGACAATGATTTTAACTACAGTAGATATCACATCTACCCATGCTGCATCACTCATGATTCCCTGTAAAAAGGCTGGCAAATACTGATCAACTATTCCCATTCGAGTGCTCCGCGGCGAATGACATAAATGTATCCAGCAATCAAAATCACCATAAATAAAATGATCTCGACCAGCCCAAACCAACCCAAATCGTTAAAGGTCCGGGCCCACAAAAAAAGAAACACTGTTTCAATATCAAATAAAATAAACAAAATAGCCGTCATATAAAACTTAACGCTCATGCGCTCCCTACCAGATGTCACTAAGGGAACGCCACACTCAAAGGCTTCTTCCTTAACTTTGCCTCGCTTTTTTGGACCTAAGAGGGTAGAAAATGTGCTCAGGGCTAAGCCGACAAGAGTCCCAACTACTATAATCAAAAGGACCGGTATGTATGGGTTCATTCAATAAACCTTTTAAGCCAACCATAACAATGCAAGTACGACCCAGCATTATATCCATTTTATGAAAATAACTGCAATGACAAGTCCTTCGAATTGTAAAAATATTTTGGTGTTAGGTGCTGGAAATTTTGGCACCTGCTTGGCCCAGCATTTAGCTTTGCGCGGCCACCGCATAAAACTTTGGGATATTAATCCTGTCGTCGTTGATGGAATCAACAGCAAGCAACAAAACCCAAACTACTTAAGTCACATTAAGCTTTCTCCAAACATAGAGGCCGTTCAAAATATTTCAGCACATGACCTGCAGAACATTCATAGCTGCGTATTAGCCGTCCCAACTCAGTTTCTGCGCCCAACTCTGGAAAATCAGTTGCGCGGAAAGCTGCAACAACCGCTGCTCATATGTTGTGCAGCCAAAGGCATAGAAGTCAAAACTTTCAAATTACCTTTAGAAATTATTGCTGACGTACTAGGCAAGAACTTTGCAGATTATTCCACTGTTCTCTCTGGTCCTAGCTTCGCGACAGAAGTAGCCGAAAATATTCCCACTGCCGTTGCTGTAGCGGGTTATCGGACTGATGCAGCACGGGAAACTCAAGAATTATTTCACACTCCGCTGTTTCGCGTTTACACCAGCGAAGACCCCATCGGTCTCGAAATCGCCGGGGCCTTAAAAAACGTTATTGCTATAGCTTCAGGAGCTTGCATGGGACTCGGATTTCAGAACAACTCTCGCGCCGCGATTATTACACGCGGCCTTGCAGAAATTACCCGCATTGGCGTCAAAATGGGTGCGGACCCCCTTACCTTTCTCGGCCTTGGGGGTGTTGGCGATTTATTTCTCACCTGCACTTCTGAAAAGAGCAGAAATTTTTCGGTAGGCTTTAGTCTCGGCCAAGGTCAGTCATTGAAGGCTAGCTTGGACAAAGCTGGTTCTGTTGCCGAAGGCGTCACCACCGCACAAGCTGCATACAAACTCACCAAGTCCATCGATGTTTCCTCGCCAATTATTGACGAGGTTTATCATGTTCTTTTTGAGTCAAAGCCTATTCAACAAGCCGTGAGAGATCTGATCGAGCGCGAGGCAAAATCAGAGCTGACTTGGGAATAAATCACAAGTCAGCTTATGCATGAAATAATTCACCTAGAGTCAATTATATATTTTAATAATCTAACCTTCTATTCCATCTTGTTAGATTTGAAAAGTAACGCACCTCGCTTGTCACAAGGCCACTTTCAGGATCCAGAATATGAATTATCATCGCAGAATCTTTTTCCCTTGATCCTATTTTGAAAACCCAACTTTCTTGTATCTCTTCAGATTTTAAAAACTCCAATTTAAATGCGGCTAAAGGTGCCTGCTCATTATAAAGGCTGGTAGGTGTTGAAATAAAAAATTCTTTTTCATCTCTTAGAATTACATATTTATTAAAAAAATCGCACTGCACTAGTTGATAGCCAGATATCAACTTTTTATTTTTACTAATATCAAAAGCAATCTCAAATTCCTTGCTATTAGGTAGCTTATAGAGCCAATAATTATCACTATTACTACAGGCTCTAGAAAACTCAGGGTCGGATTGACCTTTTTTATTCCAACTAGCATCGTTAAAATATAAATTATTATTTTTGAAGTATAAATAATCCCCAATCAATTCGAGTTCAGATTCCTGCGAACTGTCATAGCCCTCTCCGCTTAGTTTACTATATAAATATTTTTCGCTGTCGAAATCAAAGCGCACAATAAATTCCACCCCACTTTCCTTATTTCTCAACAAATAAGCAAAATTAGATTTATCTGTGTAAAATAAATTAGAATTTATTTTGAGATTTTTATATTCAGGAAGATCTTTTGAACTTTCATCCAAGAGCGGAATTACATCATTAAGCATCAATTCTCCGACAATAGCTGGATCTCCAAACGAACTTATTTTTGTCGAATAACCTTGTATATTTGCCTGCTCATCATCTTTAATATACAAGTGCAGATGAATAAAGTCTCCCTTCGGTTTATAATTTACAGCCAAAACACAATATTGATTTCTCAGATTTTCAATGTGCGCAAAATTTGAAGTTTTTAGAGACTGTTGAAACTTAGTAAAATTGGAAAATTCAAAATAACGAAAATTCTGCTCTGAATCCAAACATATAAATACATAATAACTTCTAACATCGAACACCCCATCCTTCGCACACTCTATAAATTTAACCCCATCCTCGAGCTGAAACAATACTTTAGCATCTTGATCATACAATGTCGTTTCTGAGTAGAAAATGTCATTTGCTTTATAATTATAGTCAAATTGGCCAATTATCTTGTCGTTTATCTGAAGTTTACGCACTGTTTCTATGACATCTGGATATTGCACTTCCTCGGATAGATCTAGAGTCCAACTATTTTTGGGTTCAATTTTTTGTGTCAAAGTTTGGTGGACATAACTTGCAATCGTTTCTGGATAATATAAATCTCTATATTTTGTAATCCTAGTTTTAAGTGATTGCTCCATATGTATATCGTTTCTATTTACATACAATTTTAAGCTAAGAGGTTTAGGAAAATAGTCAAGAATTGGGTGTCTTCGCCCTATATGTATACGGCTGTTTTGAAAAATCAATTCTAAATCGCTATTTGACTTCTCAAATCCATCAGCATTTGCGAAGTTGAAATCAAATCCTATAGTTTCAATTTCGGGTTTCAACTGCAATACATCTTCAACTATTTCACTCGAAGTGGCGAAAGTATCGATCACTTGTCTATTAAAGAAAATATAGCGAATTAAAAATTGGAATGCTAGTCCACTTTCATTGTAATAACTTAATTCTCCGTATTGAGATAAGCCATTCAAACTTACAGCATGTCTCAATTCCGATTCTTTTAGACCCATATAAATTTCTATTTCCCTTACTTGATGGAAATCAATTCCTACTGCACTCACAACAAACTTACCTTGTTGGGGTTTATAATTAAATTCCGTTGCACTCACAGCATCAAATATAGGCTTATCAATTGCATTAACCAATAAATAGCCTTTTTCATCTATTGCAAATTTTTCATTTACAAGTAAATCAGCGCCACTGTCGGTTAACGAACTGCCCAAGCTATTAGAAAAATCTCCATATTTCAGGCTTCCGTTTGGATGGAGAATAATTCGGCTATCGTCTGAAGAAATTATATAGGCTGAATCATAATTGAATGACCCTATTTTTTTCTGAACCTCGCCAAAGCCAACACCACTATAAAGCGATCCATTTCGCAAAAATCTCAAACTTTTAAAATAATTTAATTCTTTTGAACTACATATAGCAGAAATACCTTTGTCAGAGCTACTCAATTTGCCGCTTTCGAAAAATGTAAGCTCAGATGCTTTTATTTTTTCAGGAACTTCGCTTTCAATTTTATCTTTAGGGCAAGATAAATCATTGACCACTAAGGTTGCCTGATCAATTTTTGAAAAAATTCTTCCATCTGTCATAATTACTTTCGAATCTGGAAATATCGTTATATATGCAGATTCTATAGTTTCCGTCATTCGTTCTTTATTGACGAAACTTAGTAATTTTTCGCCCTCTGATAGAACTATGTCAGTGCCTGCTTTAGGAAAGTATTTTTGCTCCCCAATCAAGATACTTGTATTTTCCTCTGCGCCTACTTCAATTTTTTGAATCTGCGCATTATCACCAAACAAGACCTTGTCTTTAGCTGGCTGCACAACAAGAGCCGCACTCTCAATTTCGTAGCTTAGATTTGCATCACCGAGAAGCTTAAGGTGTTGCTCTCGGCTTACTTCAGAAAAATTCTCCGAAGATAGAAGAGCTGTCATTTGACGAGCCCAAGATGATTCTTTCGCACCTCTTGCAATCATTTCTTTGTAAATAATTTCATGCAAGATAAGGCCCGCTTTGTTGTTGTTATCCATAAGGTCATAGATATCTTTTGCAACTACAAAATACTTATCAAATGCGAGACTAGAATTATGCTGCCGAGCGACTTGACCAACTACACAGCCTTTAGGAATACCAATTTCATTGGCGTCTTTGATATTATGCAGACGGATACCGGGCCAATAATTGGTATTTGCGTGAAATGTGTCAATTTGCTCTTTATAAACTTTTGCACGAACAGGATCGTGTTTGCTTAATTTTTTAATGACGTAGTCAAGCTTTTCTTCGACAGAAGTTCCGGCTTGATCCAAATCTAAATTAAAAATCCAGCGGTATTTTGCTTCGTAAAAATCTAGAAGCTGAACTGAAATGACTTCGTTAGTATCATCTTTTAAGCAGATGACAGCATCTCCACCATTACCAACAATCGCACCTCCGGATTCGTTTACGAGGCGAAGTTTATCGTAGTAAACAGGATCATTCTCTTTAGTAGACTCATTAGGTTTGCTATTTTCATTCTTTGTTCTGTCAGGCTCTGGCTGCCTATTTTTTTCTTCATTACTAACCACGACTTCTGATTTCGGTACTTTAACTTCCAATTCCGCTTCAGGTTCAGTTTGAATTATGACTTCGCCGTTACCAGTTGGCACAGGTACAGAACTCCCTTTTTGCTGAGAACAGCTCAAAATTGGAAGGGCCATAATTATAAATACGAGTTGTTTTTTAACATTCACCATCATTTCACTTTTCCTTTTTTGGCAAAAATAATTCAAAACATTGCAAGTTAATTTGATAAACACTGTCAGGTTCTCCTTCGTCAGAAAGTTGTAGTAGTTTTTGATGAAATTCTTTTATAAGTTCGCGCAGCTGGGGAAGCTTTTCTTTCTCTATTGGAAGCGATACTGACGAATAGTCGCGTGTTTCTAAGCTTTGTTCATTCAATTCGACTAAGCCAATTTCCAAAAACTTACGGTGGAAAGCTTGAATATCGCTACTTGGTGTGTTGTTTCCTATTATAATTGAGGGATCTTCGCCTTTTCTTAATCGACCTTTCGCATCGCGCTTTAATAGCTTTAGCCTCAGTAAGCGCGCCACGGCTAATTCAATTTCTATGGGGCCGACGCGGTGGCCTAAGCATTTTGCGATTTTTACATAATCTTCGTTAAAGTTTTTTGTTTCAACGAGCTGCAATAAAGGTAGATGATACCAGTCTCTAATGACCCTAAATTTGTCAAAAGACAGCTCCATTAAGCTAGAGCCACCTTTCGCAGAACCGAAAAACTGCTGATAATTGAATTGTTGTTTTATATTTCTGTTTGCGAGCAAAAGAAGCTGAGTTGCTTCTTTCTGAGATAGGCCACACATATCAGTCAAGCGCTCAATAAGCTTTGGCGTCAGAGTTCTTTTGCCTCGCAAAACATTAGAAAGATAACCAGGATTATTAAACCCCAATACCTTTGCCCACTCTCTTAGGCTCAGAACTCTATTGTCTGCCCGCAAAAACTCAAACCAAGCTTGGAGGTATTGGTGAGGGAAGCTGTAATTTTGTATCTCTGGTCTTATCATAGCGACCGAGATGTATCACAGGGATTAAGCCGATCTCAAGGAATTAAGATACACCTGTATCCAATTTGGATAACAATATGAAAATATTATATTTTTTTTCAAAAGTCTTAGTTAGTCGTCCATCTCAAAGAGTTTAAAAAGTGTTTCCATTAGCTTTTTGTTCTGTAAGCTCAAGTCTCTGATAAACGCTTTTGATGGCTTATTTCCTGCGTCTAGTAACACTTCAACTATTAAACGCGGTGACTGAAAAGAACCGAAATGAAGGGAATAGTAGCTAATAACTATTTGATTTCGCTGCGGATCAAACTCTAATCGAATAGCGAGAAATGCATTTTTACCACCATCTTGCAACCATTGTAGTTCCTCGTTTGCGCGCTGAGTGAGTTTGAGCCTTTGCTGCAATTTTTTCAAATCATTGATTTGGTCAAAAGCGGTTAAAACTTCGACGTTCTGTAAAATTAAACTCGAACCACTAAAAACAAAATCCATCCATGTGTTAAAACATACAGAGGCTGAATCTAGTGAATAAGTATTTTGGCAATCTTTATTGAAGAAAATTTCAAAAATTGGATGTGGACGCTGAGGATCTTCAATCATTTTTGCAACAACAAAGCCGATATCTTTAATGGAAATCTTCTCAACGGGCCCTATGAATACTGTAGGCTCAATATCAAGACCCATATAAAAAATCTCAGCATCTAATGTTGATCGCCCACTAGCTCCGACATTTTGTTGCGAATTGGTTTCAAATCCTTGCCCGTCATCTTTTGCTCCAGAATCTGGCCGAGCATACACTAAAGGCATATGCATCCCTAAAACTATACAAACAGCTCTGATTTTTATGGATTTGATAACACTTAAAAGCATATCCAGCTCCTATGGCGAATTTTAGGACTTCGCTAAGTTTCAACTTATAAAAAACTACCTAGAATTTAAATGTAACCTTGAGCAAATAATTCATAAAAAAACCTATCTGCGCAAGTCTTTTTTGTAGGAATCGATTTGTAGATTTTCATTATATTTGAATTAAACCTGCGTATTTATTAGACTGGATTGCGTTAGTCCTTCTTACAAAAGATATTTTCGCGCTCAACCTTATACTTATGGAGTTACTTATGACGATTAAGCTACCTGAACTTCCCTATTCAATGGATGCCTTACAACCACATTTGTCGAAAGAGACCCTAGAATTTCATTACGGCAAACACCACAACACCTATGTTGTGAAGTTAAATGAACTCACAAAAGGCGGTGAATTTGAAAATGCGACCTTGGAAGAGATGATTTTAAAAGCTCACGGTCCCATTTTTAACAATGCTGCTCAAGTTTGGAACCACACTTTTTACTGGAATTGTCTGTCCCCAAAAGGTGGCGGCGAACCTAAAGGCCCCTTAGCTGAAGCGATTAAAAGTTCTTTTGGTAGCTTTGCAACATTTAAAGAGCAGTTCACGAGTAGCAGCGTAACGCTTTTTGGCTCCGGCTGGGCTTGGTTGGTAAAAAAAGGTGACGGTAAACTCGCAATCGTACAAGAAGGCAACGCCGGCAATCCCATGACTAAAGATATGCGCCCCATTCTTACCTGCGACGTTTGGGAGCATGCCTACTATATCGACTATCGCAATGCGCGACCGAAATATTTAGAAAGCTTTTGGTCTTTAGTGAATTGGGATTTTGCGGGTCGGCAGCTCTAATTTAAAAGTTAAAAACTGCACCAAAAAATTGGTGCCAATCTATGCTATAAGGAGCCTCATTTTAAAATGGGGCTCCTTATCTTTTTAAGATGCTGACAGAAAGCTGTATCGTCTACAACTTAGTTTTGTGCGTATGCAAAATAGAGATCATATGAACTAAGATTTTTGGGTCGCTTATCTGGTGTAGATCCATCTAATGACTTAGTTTGTTGGCCAAAGGCAATAACAGCCGCATCCGATATTTTATAGATATCGTATTGTAGTATCGAAGACTTTAGAGTCTGATGAGTATAAGATTTAGTTGCACCATTTTCGTCTACCCAACTTTGAACGCAATCCTTACCTGTAACTTCTTTCGACTCACCAACTGCCCAGTCTTCATAACCACAAAATTTTTGGGTATTCAAATCTTTTATTACCTTTTCAACATAATCTAAATTATTTTGGGCATAGACATTTGGATCATTTCCATCTGCAATTAATTTCTTTAAATACTCAATAGTTTGTTTGTCAAAATAGGTAAAAAACATTTTGTCATAAATAACATCTAATTCGTGAATCCCATTAACGACAAGGTCCGTATAAGTTCCAGACATTGTAATGACTCTGCTTGGGGAACCACAATAATTACTGTTGAACAAAAATTGATCAATGCGAGTCTTTCCGTCTTTAGAAAATTCTTTGACCAACATTGTACTTCCCCCTTGCGGGTAGACCTGACAATGTTTCCTCCATTTATACTCCTCAAGGTTAATTGCCGAAGCAATTTGGCTGCACAACGCGCTCAATATCATCGCAGTAAACAATCTCATGTTTTCTCCTTTTTCCGTATATTTTGATAGATTTTTTATTTTTGTCGAAGTCTGGCGCCAGCCCCTATTCACTGTATATATTTAAAATTATTTGGAGTCGAGAATTTAGGTCTTTAGTGCGCGGATTAGTGTCTCACTAAGGAACATAGCTAACAAATGTTAAAAAAATAATTTGAAATTTATTACATCCAAAGTGACACGGCAATACTTCCACCGTCCCATGCTTCGAAGCGCTTTTTACTATAGGGAAATTGATCGACTAATTTATCCAAATCCCAATTACTGCCGAAAATAATGCTGCCACTTTCGCCGACGACATGTTCAAAATTAAAACGAAACTTAACTTCTTGCCGTTCTTGATTTTCTTGACTTGTTGCTGCGATATTTTTATTAAGCGCAACATTCGACACAACAAATCCATAAATCAGATTGTTATTTACGCCAAAACTCTCTTGTGTAGCGGTGGTGCTTATAATCTGTTCTTGATGACTTAATGAAAGGGGTTTGGGTTCAAATGATACAACAGCATCCTGTAAAAAATTATCTGATATCAATAGTTCTCTTTGGACGTTGCGTTCTATATGTCTAAATTTGATATCCAACTCGGTGTCTGCGTTTAATCCATAAATCCAAGCTATACCGCTTCCAATAAATTTTTTATCCTGCCCAGAGTTAATAAACCCAATAGTATTTTCAGCAGTAGTAAGCTGATTTTCTATAGCATGTAGAGAACTATGACTTTGGTGAAACACCGAAAGTCGGCCATAATGTTCATCATGATAGTCAATTTGCATCTCAAGATCTTTATCATGATATTCTGTTTTACGAGAAAATTGCGGCTGAGTCCAAGACACGGGGCTGCTATATGCATAGTTCAAAGTAAATTTTATATGGGGCGACAAATTCCAAGCTGTTTTAAGGCCGGAGTACCATGGTTTTTTACCATAGCGTCCTTGTCCAGCTTCTTCCTTAGTATTGTAATAATGATCAACGGAATAATAAAATAATTCAAAAAAACCGTGACCTCTGTTTAAAAATCCTAATGCAAAGCCAATATCAATCCACTTTTTTGCACCCATGGGCTCAAACATGAGCTTAAAGTAGCTTCCGAAAAGATCGGGACGAAAGACCAAATGCAGCTCATGCTCAACTTCGTCGATCAACAAATCGCTATAACGCTGGCGACTGAGCTGTAGTGAAAAACTAGAATTAGGCGCACTTTGCAATAAAAGTTTTTCTTGGTGCAAAAATACATTTGCGTTTAAACTTCCGACACTGCTTAGATAAGCTGCGCGCAGTTTCGTTGTGTTCTCAAATAATCCTAGAGAACTCAATGTATTATATTCAGACCACTTTATTTGCCAAGAATCGGGCCATTCATAGCTGTAAACGTCATTGTAGTATTCTGTGCCGAGCTTTTCTTCTAGTGTTAAGCTTTCGACTTTGTTTGGGTGAAATCGAGCCCGCGCAGTCGTTGTTATAGAAAAGAGAACTAGTCCCAAGAGCGCTAAATTTATTCGCATATGCCACACCCGACTTGAATGCGATCATTGATTTCAACTAATAAAATTTGCTAATAGAAATTTTAGCCAATCAGTTAGCTACAAAACCGCAGCGGCCATTATAAGTCAGCTTTCTTCCACTGCTATTGACCTTATCGTGCTCGACAGAAGAAAGAATTTCGAACAACTCGCCAGTTCTTTGCAGTAATTTATTTTTCTTCGCAGTTTCTACTAATATGTTCTGACCCTCTAACTCTAGATATTCCAACATGACTAAACAAGATGCTTCGATATCGTAGATCGAAAATTCCCCCATCTCCTCATAAGATCTGGCTAAATCATATTTATCGTATTTATAACTATAAGCCATATAAGGATTGTTTTGATTACCAGGGATAGCAATGAGCTCAAGCTCACCCTTTGCTTTTAAGCTTTCTATCCAATTTGAACGCCAGACAGGACTTTGATGTAAAGATGGATCAAGGATGATGGGTTCTACATTTGCCTGCTTAGCCAGAAGTTCTTTTGAGCTGCCTTTTTGGTAAGTATAGCTCGCTTCTGCTTGCGCTGTTTTAGGATCTTCACGAGTCGCAACAAGCATTGGAGCAACGTGATACCACCAAGATATTTCGCGGCTCGGTTCTAAATTTCCTAATGCGAATTGAGAACTAGATGCTATTTTTTCACTCGCAAGTTCCATAGCCATATACATTGAACGCGCATAACAACCGTCTAACTTATATTCAAAAGGCAAATAGTCTACAGCACCGACAAGTTCAAAAGCTCTACGTGCTTGATCATATGTCACATAACTCTTAGATTGACTTCCATTAATGTCGTCATTAAAAGGAGTTGGTGTTCCACAAGCTGTCAAGACATACAGATAACATATAGATATAAAGGAATAAAAACGCTTTGAAGACCAAGAGTTGAATTTAGACATACCCGTTCCCAATGTTTTATTGTTTCAATTCGGTTCAAAGCTGAATTAACCTAATTTGCTGAAAATTTGCAATAGGTTTATAGGAAATAGCCAACTAATGCTTCGATTTTTTGCTTTATATCTAATTTTCAATCTTTCTCTTGCTTGTGGAACAATTATAAAACGCGAGCAGATTTTGTCTCTAGATAGCGAACCGCGTGGAACTGCCATCTATTTACAAAATAATCAAGAGAAACAGTACGTTGGAAATACGCCGCTTTTTTATAAAAGTAGCCGTTCCTATTCCAAACAGTTTCAATTTGAATTGGCACCGGGGATAGACCAAACACTTACGGTGTCGTGCAAGCTGCGATGGAGTGAAGCAGTTTTGCCAAATAGTTTGCTTGGATTAGTTGGCACCACACCAGCCATAGGGTTAGTGGCATTTGCGATTGATGGTTACACTGGCAACCTTTTCTACTGCCAGGATTTTATCAGTGTGGCATTTCCTGATCAGAAAGACACTCCTGAACGCTCTGACTTATGTCAAAGCTATCTTATTGTCCCACCCCATGCCATTGATGCCGTACTATCTGATTTTATTTTTGAAAAATGGAAAGCTGATTTTAAAAAACGCATCAAACCGTGCGACCTTATTATTTACGATGATAAATCAAAGGAATTGTTTTCTTACTTAAACATAGATTACAGCGCAGAATTGAATTTTGAGGATCTCAAAATCGACCATTTATTGTATCTCGGCGCCGAAACTCAAGCCACTCACATAGTCTTTCTTAAAATACTCGAACTAGACAAAAAAATTGCTGTTTCATCTAAAGTTTATGACATACATCGTAAGAATGAAGATCAAGACATAAACAATTCCGTGCTGCTAGCTGTCCCGGAATTCCAAAAACAAGTGAATTCTAGTAGTTTTTTATTGAAAAATTTCCATCTTTTCCCGAATGCTATCACCGCTTCAGTGCAAGCTGGAACGAGTTTTACACCTATTTCATACATTCACACTTCAGAAGAAAAAGATCTTTTTGTACTACCAAGGATTTTGACTGCATTCAGCGTTGACTCAATTGTCCATCCAGATTCGATTGGAGTCTGGGGCTATAATTTGACAATTTCTCCGAGTTTAATTACCCACTATGCAAAAACTGAATACACTTTGACAAACCAGCTTTTTACTGAAGAAGCTCCTGTAATATTGACGCGCGACTTGATCTATATATTGCCCCTAATGAATGCAGGCGCAAC
>JAGOVF010000262.1 GCA_018060885.1 Oligoflexales bacterium
AATGTATCTTGTCTTCAAATGGTATGGCTCAAAAAAATATGAGTACCGTTTGGCTTTCGAAATACGAAATTCCTTTCCCACCCCTCAATATCCAAAAACAAATCGTCGAAAAAATCGAAGCCGAGCGCACCCTCGTCGAATCCTCCAAAAAGCTCATCGCAATATACGACCAAAAAACCAAAGAAACCATCACTAAACTTTGGAATGAATAATTTTTATGAAATCGATACTGAAATATTCAAAAAATGATATTGATAAAGCGGGAATTGTCTTAACTGGTCGATTGGACCAAAAAATTACTCAGGATCAAGCAATCGAAATACTTGAAAATTTTCGTTCGATACATAATCACCCATTGATTGTTTTCCGGATGTCTTTAAATAGGAAGTCAAAGAATCTTGTTGGAGATGTTTTGATTTCGCAAAGACTAAAGCGAGCGCCTTCAATTGTGAATAAATTGAAGATTCAGAAAAGTATGTCTCTATCTCAGATGCAAGATGTGGGTGGTCTTAGGGTGGTGGTTGCGAACCTAGGAGAACTTTATAAGTTACGAAATTTAATAAGAGCTGGCGAAAATCAGATGGCTTTTAAATCTACCTTTGTAAAAGAGACTGATTATGTTGAAAGCCCGAAAGAAAGTGGGTATAGAAGTATTCATTTAATTTATAAGTATGATAAAAATGTTTCGCCAAATGCTCAATGTCGCATAGAAATTCAACTAAGAACAAAAATTCATCATGCATGGGCAACTGCTGTTGAAGTTATAGGCACCTATTTGAGGCAGCCTCTCAAGCAAAGTTTTGGCGATGCCGAATTACTTGAATTGTTTAAAGGGATAAGCAAAGTCTTTATTTTAGTTGAGAATAATAAATTTGATTTAGATTTATTTAAGGGGGTTTCTAAGAGAATTACTGATCTAAAATTAAGAGATAAGTTGAAGGGTTTTTCGGTTGCAACTCAAATATCAGCTCGTGACAAAACGCAGGAAAGGGGTAAGTACTATCTAATCTCTTTGAATTTTAAGGACAAGACTTTGAATGTTCGCAGATACTCTGAATCAAAGTTGGATCAAGCGAACAATGAGTATGCTGCATTAGAGAGGCAATATCTGAATGATAAGAATGTAGAAATTGTGCTTGTGTCTGTTGATGATATGGATAATCTTGGGAAGCTTTACCCGAACTATTTTCTTGATACTCAGGAGTTTGTTAAATTGTTAGACATTATTAATCAAAAGATAAAAGAAAATGAAAGCTAAAAAAGTAGCCAGTCGAGGTTAGTCCTAGACTAAGACTTTTCACCTGTGAGTTACTCGAATTCAGAAAATGTGTCGGGTACATTTTTTAGAAAATATTTTTTGAATTCGATTATCGCGAAATAGAGAAGGGTCGATTTGTTTTCACTTGAAAAAATATGGTGACGAGTAAAACCAAAACACTGGCTGAAAAAATCAAAATTGCCGAGGGAGCTAGTGCTTCCGGCGACTTCTTTCTTGCATCTATGCACTACAAAGATGCTCTCGCCATGGCAAGAGACGCAGGCGATTCTTTGTCGATTAGGAAGTGCAAAAAGGGAGTAGTCGAGATGAACAAGAAAGCAGAGGCTTCATTCAATAAATTCAGCGTCGAGCAAACAATACCGGATGTCGAAATAGACAAAGTGGTCAAATCAATTGTCCGCAAAAACATCATTGAGAGCTTGTTGATCGTTGGGATGCATCCGCACCTGTATCCAAAACTTAAGGAAATTAAAACTACTGCCAAAAAAAATCAGCCAGTTATGCTTGCTTTGGTCTCTCTTTTTACCGTCTCCCAGGACGGCCATTTAGTGAAAGGTGGTTCCGATGCAGAATGTTCCTGGTTTAATAAGATTTACTCCATATCCCAAGGACTCATCAGCGGCGTTTATCTAAATCGAATATTTGAACAGCTAGAAAAAACGGGTCTTGATGAAAAACTACTGATAAGCTATTTGAAATCCTCAAGACTATTTTCCGAGGAGAGTTTTGGGATTATAGAGATTGGCATATCTAGATATTTTGCAAAGGACTACATTTCTTCGCTGCATATCCTTGTTCCACAGTTTGAATCCGTTTTCCTTTCGCTTTCAGAAAAACTCGGTATTGATGTAATAGCACTCAACAGGGATAAGGAAATATCTACACAGATGAAATTGCTATCTACGGATAGGCTGGATGCCGCCGAATTTCATGCTGTATGGGGTGAAGATTTGTGTGCTCAGCTCAAGTTTGTTCTTTTCGATCAGATGGGTTATAACCTGCGCCACAACATTGCTCACGGACTCATAAAAACTGATTGGTGCACAGTGGAAATGAATCGTTTGATTATCTATTTCTACCTCGTTGTTGCAGCTCGCGTTGGAGTTCGCGATGCGGATTAGCATGCCATAACCTTCCCGATCCGCTCCAAAAGTCGGGGGAGGAGATAGGGATTCTCCATCAACCCAGTCAGAATCTTCGGGGTGAAATCGTTCCCCGGTGTGTAGCTTCGTCCCCGCCAAGACTCAAAATCCGATCGGGTAAACCGATCGGATTTTTGCTTGACAAATAGATCGGAATCGGGCTTGACAGGTTTTGAAAAGAGGAGAAGAATGGAGGGCAAGCAGTTAAACAGT